>CADAGG010000028.1 GCA_902787415.1 methanogenic archaeon | reverse complement strand
GCGAGGGCACGGTCCTGATCGTTGGCGTCGAGGTATGTGACGTAGGTGTCCACCACGGAGGTGAACACGCCGTCGGGCAGCTTCCCCTGTTCGGTTCCGTCGCGGAGCAGCCTGTAGGCGGTCTCGAGGTCCGCGTCGGTGTACTTCTTGGAGTCCTCCGACTTGGGGACGATCTCGCTGTCCGCGATGGCCCTCCTGATGCTGTCGGAGAGCTCCTGCATGTAGATGTCGATGGAGGGCTTCAGGTTGCCCATGCCGTCGGAGAGGTAGAGCCTCTCGGGGCCGATGTAGAGGGAACCGAGGAGGGAGGGCAGGTCGTCCGCGTCCACGGGCTCCTCCAGCCTGTTCTTGGACATCTGGACGGTGAGCTCCTGGTTGCGGTTCTCCACGATGAGGTTGGAGCCGTCGTCGAAGACCAGGTCCAGTCTCTCGAACGGCACCACGCGCACGTCCTCGAGGTTGCCCTGGAGGATGTTGTAGACCAGCCTCATGAGGGTGGACTTACCGAACCCGTTCTGGGCGTGGATGAACGTCAGATGGCCGTCCATCAAGGGTATCTCGTAATCTATCTCGTTGAAAAGTCCCTGAACAGCGATCTTGGTCAGCATGGTTCCTTCGCTATGAGAAACCGCTATGAACGTATTTAGAATTGATTGATAATATGTCCGAATAGGGACATGATGTACTGAAATCGGACGGGAATTGATTGATAATATGTCCGAATAGGGACATGATGTACTGAAATCGGACGGATTTCCCCCGCTTTTCAGTTCTTCTTCACCGGCGGGGGACGGACCATGATACCCATCTCGGTGAGCTCCCTGCGCACGGCGAGGGCACGGTCCTGATCGTTGGCGTCGAGGTATGTGACGTAGGTGTCCACCACGGAGGTGAACACGCCGTCGGGCAGCTTTCCCTGCTCGGTGCCGTCGCGGAGCAGCCCGTAGGCGGTCTCGAGGTCCGCGGGGTCGAGCTTCTCCTTGTCGGAGCCGGTCATGGAGCGGTAGAAGTAGGCCACCGGGAGCAGTGCGCCGCGGTGACCGTCGGTGCCGGGCTTGGAGAGCATCTCGATGGCGGCGTCCATGTCGGACCTCATGTAGGGCGGGAGGTCGGTTCCCGAATCGGAGATGAACATCGCCCTCTCGAGCAGCGCCTCGGCGTATGCGTGGGGATACCTGTCGCGGTACTGGGCGCAGAACTTGACGGCGTCCTTCAGGGCCTCCATGCTGCGTTTCTTCATGTCGGCCTGGAAGCAGGCGAACGCGTACTCCCTGGAGCAGCGGTTCATCCATGTCAGGCCCTCCTCGGTGACCTTGTTGGAGAGGACAGCGATCGAGTCCTCGAAGGCCTTCTTCATGGCCTTCATGGAACCCGTCTTGTCGTTCTTGGCCGACAGCAGCACCCCCAGGGCCTCGTAGGCGCGGGAGCGGATGAAGGGGTCGTCGGCCGGCAGGCGGTTCTCCGACCTCATGCGGTCGAGGGAGGAGATGACCTCTCTGACGGAGGCGGTGGATTCCTTGGTATCCCCTTCGCTGAACAGCGCGAAGGAGCGGTTGAGTATGAATGCGTAGGCGGCCCCGGATTGGTTCCCCTCGGTGAGCGGGAGGAACTCGCCGAACAGTGCGAGGGCGTCCGATGTGCGGTTGGATTCGATGAGCACGTTGGCGGTGGAGCTGCATTGTGCCAGACATCTGTCTTTGGCCTCCTCCCAACCCTCCTTCCCGATGTTAGAACGGTACTCGGAGGCAATCCTCTTTCCCAAATCGGCGGCAGCCGATCTGCGTCTCGTATCGGCCCATCCCTTCGCGAGTTGGGATAGGTCCCCGAGCCTCTCGGGATCGGCTCCGGCAGGGTCCGCGGGACCGCGGTTCAGGATCTCGAAGCATCCTTGGTCCGGTTCGTAAACGGTCCCTTCAACGGTCTCAATCATGATGTCCCCGTCCTCCGTCACGTAAGGGACCAGCAAGGTCCTGCCGCAGGTGGGGCAGTCCGAGGACATGCGTATGACTTCCTCCTCCCTGTCGAAGCTGACCTCGAAACCGCATTCCTTCCTGCATACGGGGCAGCGGGTGCAGCTGTTCCTGAGATATCTAGCCAATGACCACGGGTTGGTTCCGCGATAGGGATCGGAGTCATCCATGGGTGACCGAACGCCGCGCCGATATAAAACTGAAAGGGGGGTTATATACAGCGATAGGTTCCCCCTACCCATGGACAACACTGAAGCCCTCGAGGCAATCAGGAAAACGATCAAAGAAGGCAAGAACGAGGATGCCGGACCCCAGATCATGGAGCTGGCCTCCCGCAACCAGGATGACCCCATGACCCTCCTGACCTGTGCCTCCATGCTTCTCACCATCGGCGACGACAAGGACTTCCAGGCCATCATCCCCGTCATCATGTCCCACGTCCCCGAGGAGGACGACGCCAAATACCAGGTCGTCCAGGGACTCATCTCCCTCGGCTGCCTCAAGGACGCCGGCAAGATCCTCGCCGACATGCCCGCCAGCGACAAGGTCCACCGCGCACGCGCCGCCGTCTTCCACGGAACCAACAGGTACGAGGACGCCCTCGCCGCCCTCGGTGCCATGTCCGAGCTCACCGAGCCCGACCGCGTGCTCAAGGTGCAGGTCCTCGGATCCATGGGCAAGCACGACAAGGCCATCGCCCTGGCCCAGGAGATCCTCAAGGGAAGCAACAGCTACCGTGCCGGAAGGTGCTACATATCCGCCCTCGTCCTCGCCGACAGGACCAAGGAGGCGGCCAAGTACGCCAAGGAACGCCTCAAGGAGAAGACCGCCGACGGCTACGCTCTGATGGCGTTCTACCAGTGGCTCGACGGCAACACCACCGCCGGAGGAGCGTTCTCCTCCAAGGCCCTCAAGATCGAGAACAAGCACCTCGGCGCCCTGGAGACCATCGGACTCTGCTTCGCCGAGAAGGGATCCTTCTGGGAGGCCAAGATCGCCGCCGGAGCCATCAACGAGATCGAGCCTGGAAGCCCCGCAGTCTTCAGGATCCTCGCGGTCTGTAAGGACAACTGAAACAATTCAGAGGGGCACCGCCCTTCATTCTTTTCTCAGTCCAATCCTTCGGTCAGGTTCCTCACGGGATAACCTGCCTGCTTCAGCCTGATCCACATCACCAGGTACACCAGGCACGATAGTGCCAGCACCGCCGCGATGCCGTAGATGAAGAGGTCGCTGGGGAAGGAGGATGCGATGACCATCCCGCAGAAGGCGAAGATGAACGCCCCGAAGTTGAGCACCGACGACACGGATCCGTTGTCGCCGTGATGGTGGTTCATGAGGATCTCGAAACCGAACGAACGGCAGATGATGGTGCTCGCGCAGCAGGGGATCATGGAGGCCATGAAGAGCATCCAGCTGTGTTCCGCCAGGAGGGCCATCATCACCGTGCTGATCGCACCGAGGACCAGGACCGCGGCCACGTTCTTGAGGTTGCATAGGTGCATCCTGAGGATGGCCTGCGAAACCCCCAGGCTGATGATACAGACGGCGGCCAGGGCGATGCTGTACTCGGTGGTGGAGAACCCGAACTTATCTTGGTATATGTAGGAAGAAACCGAGATGTAGGCCAGCTGGGATGCCACGAAGATGGTCATCATGACCAGGAACATGGTGAAACCCCTGTCCTTCAGGACCACCGCGATCCTCCTCACGGTCTGCGTGATGCTGCCGGTGAGCCTCTCGACGGGGAGCTCCTTGGGCAGGAGCATGCCCATGGCGAGGCAGAGCAGGGCGATCAGCGCCGGGGCCAGGAAGGTGGAGTGCCATCCCATGGTGTTGATCAGCGCGGTGCCGATGACGGGGGAGAGGATGGGCCCGAGGATGCCGAGCACGGCCACTATCGAGAGGATGCGACCCCTCTCCGGGCCCTTGAAGCAGTCCTTGATCAGAGCGAACCCGCTGACCATGGCGCCCGCCCCACCGAAGGCCTGTATCATCCGCAGAATGATGAAGACCCAGACGTTCGTAACGAACATGCAGGCGAGGTTGGAGACGATGTACACTGACATGGTCGCGGCGAGCACGTTGCGCCTGCCGTACTTGTCGCTGATTGGTCCCAGGAAGAGGATGCTGAAGGAGAGCACGAGCATGAACATGTAGAGGGACATGTTCATCGTGGCCTCGTTGGTTCCGAAGTCGTCGACCATCTGCGGGAGACCCGACAGATACATATCGGTGGACAGGGGCCCGAACATGCTCATCACGAGAATCAGCAGAGCGAGAGGACCCTTTCCCATGTTACTGCCCTTCAGTGCTTCCTGTGCCTGTTGGCGTTGTAATGGAGGCTGCGTCCCTTCGCGCTGCCCGCCTCCAGGCGGAGGTCGGACCAGAACTCCCTGGTGAACAGGACGATGATGAGCACCATCTCCATACGACCGAGCCACATCATGAAGCACATCGCGACCTTGCTGATGATGGAGAGCGAACCGTAGGAGTCGAGGGGACCGATTCCCGCGTTGGTGATTGCCGCAAGAGTCACACCGAACTGCTCCTGGAGGTTCAGGTCGGGTTCGCAGACCATGATGATGGCCACTCCCACCAGGGTTCCGATGATGAACAGGAAGATGGTGGACAGCGCGTTGTTGAGGGCCTCGTCCTCCATGTTCCTGCCGTTGGACCTGATGGAGACGACGGCGTTGGGGTGGAGGACCCTCCTGAGGCTGTTGGTGATGTATGACTTCAGGGCCATCATACGGTAGATCTTGATACCTCCCGCGGTAGAACCGGAGGCACCTCCCATGAACTCCACCATCATGAGCATGAAGAAGATGAAGGCCAGGTTCCCCGCTCCGTAGAGCTGGGAGTAGCTGAAGATGGCGAATCCGGTACCGGTACCGGAGGAGATGACGCTGTAGACGGACTTCCATGCGGAGTCTCCGAGCTCGCCGGCGGTGAGGCCGTCGAGATGGGGCGCGATGTAGGCCGCCAGGACGATGATCGAGACCAGGGCGAACCATCCGAGCATGGCCTTCTCCTCCCCGTTCCTGAGTACCTGGGCGTCGCGCTTGAACATCGCACGGAACACGAGGTAGAAGTTGGTGGCCCCGAGGATCATGAACACCAGGGTGACGGCCTGGGCGTAGATGGAGTAGCATGCCATGCTCTCGTTGCGGGGGAGCAGCCCTCCGGTGGGGACGTTGGACAGTGCGATGCAGAGGGAGTCGAAGGCGGTGACGCTGCAGGCCACGAGGGCGATGACCTCGCCCACGGTTAGCAGGGCATAGACCTTCAGGAAGTTGAGGGAGGCGGAGGTGATCTTCTGCGTGTATCCAGAGTCGTCGGACCCGGTGAATTCGTTGGAGCTCAGTCCGGCGGCACCCATGCCGATGGCGGGCAGCAGGAACGCGAAGCTGATAAGGACGGTGATACCCCCGGTCCACTGGATGATACCTCTCCATAGGAGCAGGCTGTCGGGCATGGCGCCGAGGTCGTCGACGATGGTGGCACCGGTGGTGGTGTATCCGCTGATGCCCTCGAAGAACGAGTCCGTCACGTTCATGCCGTAGATGATGAACGGCAGCGAGGCGACGACGAAGGAGATCACCCACATCACCGCGATCAGCAGGATTCCGACCGCGGGACTGAGCTTGTTCTTGCTGGAGAAGAAGAGCGTCTGGAAAAGACCCAGACCTCCGACGACGGGGAAGATGTAGCTGAAGTAGGAGGCATCCTCGCCGATGGCGAGGGCGAAGAGTGCGTTGACGCCCAGGGCGCCCGCCAGCAGCAGCTCGATCATACCGAGGATGCGGATGGTGGTGCCGTCCCACCGCTGAAGGGCCTTTATTCTCCTGATCGTACTCTCCAGCATCTTCTTCAGAACTCCGGTGCGTTGTTACCGAGCAGGCCGGTAAGCTGAAGGGGCTCGACCTCGTGGGTGTAGAGGAGGACCCAGTCCCCGATCTCGAACCTGGTGAGCATGTCGGGGAAGGTCATGACGCCCTTGCGGATCATGGCGCAGACATTGACCCCCTCGGGGATGACGAGGTCTCCGTAGTACTCCCCGGCCATGGGGGATCCCCTGTCGAGCTTGAACCCGAGGAAGAAGTCACCGCGGTTCTCCATCACATGGACGGCGCAGTTGGCCTTGTTCCTCAGCGACCTGGTGATCTCGTTGGCGATGATCTTGTGGTAACCCACGACGGACTCGATACCGGCGTACTTGAAGATGCCCTCGTACTCCTCGATGGAGTAACGGGAGATGATCTTCCTGATGCCGAACCTCATGGCGGTCATGCAGGCGAGAAGGTTCCTCTCGTCGACGTCGGTGACGGAGATGAGGGCGTCGGCCCTGTCGATGCTCTCCGAGAGCAGGAACTGGGGATCGACGATGTTTCCGTTGACGACGATGGCCTTCTTCAGCTGCTTGGACGCCTCGCGGCACTTGTTGATGTCGTTGTCCAGGATCTTGACGAAGTTCTTCTTGCCGGACTCGGTGATGGCCCTGGCGATGGAAAGTCCCTGGTGTCCCGCTCCGAGGATGACGAACTCCTTGGCCTCCTTCTTGATGCCGATGAGCTCGTTGAACTCCTGGGTGGCCTTCCAGGTTCCGAGGATGACGATCCTGTCGTCGGGGTGGACCTCGGTGGTGGATATCTCTGTGATCGCTTTGTCCCCGCGGTAGATGCAGACGATGGTGCAGTCCTCAGGGAGGGCGATGTTCATGACGGTCTTGCCGACGATCTGGTGGCCCCTCTCGATCTTGAAGGTGGTGAGCGAGTAGTCCTTGAAGTACAGCTTCTCGTAGTTGACCGCGTTCTCCAGCAGGGCGACCTTGATCATCTTGTCGGACGAGAGGTCGTCGGGGGCGACGAAGACGTCCACTCCCTCGTAGCCTTCCTTGTCCAGGAACTCGGGGTTCCTGATGCACGCGATGGTGCGCACCTTCTTGTTAAAGCGCTTGGCGTTGGAGCAGACGAAGATGTTGATACCGTCCTCCCTGACGGCGGAAATGAGCATGTCGGGGGAGATACGCTCGATGGCGTTGCGGAGGGTGTTGGGGTTGCTGGCGTCTCCGTTGAGGATGGACACGGGCAGGACGTTCCTGATGTTCTCCGCCACGGTGGCATCCTTCTCGATCACGTGCAGGTCGTTACCGGATAGGGCGGCCTTGGCCGTGGCCTGTCCGACGTTGCCTCCACCGACGATGACAATCTTCATTGCGCGCGACAGGGACTTTTCTTATTATAAGGGTTGTGAGTGACGCCCCGGTCCGGCCGGAGGACACCCGTGACAGGGATTTTCGGATATCTGGCACATTCGATTTTACCTCATTCCCGGAGCATCCCCATACAAAAAAGACCTATCCGCGCGGATGCACGCGCTGGCGAACATATTAAAACCTAGGGGGTATAGAGGCGGTCATGGCCAAGAATGCAGAACCGCAGAAATTCGTTGAACCCGAGAAATGGAAGGAGATCAGCGAAGAGTATTGGATCAGCAACAGGAAGAACGAGACCGACAAGGTCAAGGACATCGTCGAGGGCATCATCGAGCAGGTGAAGACCCAGGGAGACAAGGCGCTCATCGAGCTCACCGAGAAGTTCGACAAGGTGAAGCTCAAGCACCTGCAGGTCACCCGCGACGAGATCGACGCCGCCTACGAGAAGCTCGACCAGGAGGTCATCGACGAGCTGGAGAACGCCGCGTACAACATCTCCCGCTTCCACAGGATGCAGCTCCCTCCCGACATGTGGACCACCGAGGTGGAGCCCGGAATCACCCTCGGCATCAAGAGCACCCCTCTGACCAGGGTCGGATGCTACATCCCCGGCGGACTCGCCGCCTACCCCTCTTCGGCACTCATGACCGTCGTGGCCGCGAAGACCGCCGGCGTCGACGAGGTCATCTGCTGCACCCCCGCACCCGTACAGCCCGCCGTCCTCGCCGCGCTCGACATCGCGGGATGCGACGAGATCTACACCGTCGGAGGCTCCCAGGCGATCGCCGCCATGGCCCTCGGAACCGAGAGCATCGAGAAGGTCGAGATGATCGTCGGACCCGGCAACATGTTCGTCACCGAGGCCAAGATCCTCCTCCAGAAGGAGGTCCTCATCGACTTCCCCGCAGGCCCCAGCGAGGCCGCCGTCCTGGCTGACTCCTCCGCCGTCCCCGAATTCGTGGCGGCCGACCTCATCGCCCAGGGAGAGCACGGACCCTCCTCCGCCTACGTCCTCGTGACCGACGACCCCGAGCTCCCCGACAAGGTATGGAAGTGCATGATGGACATCCTCAAGGACGAGCCCAGGAGGGACATCATCGCCAAGTCCACCGCCAACTCCGGATACATCGTCTGCAAGGACATGGACCTCGCCATCGAGACCATGAACGGAGTCGCTCCCGAGCACCTCTGCATCGAGGTCAGGGACCCCCAGGACGCGCTCTCCAAGATCAGGAACGCCGGTTCCATCTTCGTCGGACCCTACACCCCCATCGCGGCCGGCGACTACGCCTCGGGAACCAACCACGTGCTCCCCACCTCCGGATACGCCAAGGTGTACTCCGGACTCACCGCCAACATGTTCCGCAAGACCTCCACCGTGCAGATGCTGACCAAGGAGGGACTCGAGTCCCTGGCCCCCACCATCACCACCCTCGCCGGCGTCGAGGGTCTCCACGCCCACGGCATGTCCGTCGACATCCGCTTCGGCAGGGAGAAGAAGGAGAAGAGGAAGTCCGGCAAGAAGTGATAACGTGGCGAAGAAGGGAGAGGCCGACCTCTACGACCGGAGCCTGTACATCAACAGGGAGATCTCCTGGCTGGCGTTCAACAAGCGCTGCCTGGAGGAGGCCATGGACCCCACCAACCCCGTGCTGGAGAGGGTCAAGTTCATGGCCATCTGCTACGGCAACATGGACGAGTTCTTCATGATCCGCATGCCCGGGCTCCTGGGTGCGGACGTGGACCGCCTGGTCAACCTCGGCCCCGACACCTTCTCCGACAGCAGCCAGCTGATCTCGATGATCAACGACAGGGTCAGCGAGCTCAACGACGGCTACGAGGAATGCTGGGCCGGACTGGAGACCGCGCTCGGCAAGGAGGGCATCTCCATCCTCTCCGTCTCCGCCCTCGACCCCAAGCAGAAGATGTGGGTCGACGACTACTACCTCGAGAGGATACAGCCTCTCCTGACCCCTCTGGCACTGGACATCTCGCACCCCTTCCCGTTCATCTCCAACAATTCTCTCAACGTAGCCGTCAAGCTCAGGCGCGAGGGAGAGGTCCTCTACGCGAGGGTCAAGGTCCCGGTCGGCATCCTGCCCCGTTTCGTCAAGGTGCCCTCCCCCGCCAAGACCCTGCAGTTCGTCCTCCTCGAGAACATCATCAAGGAGAACATCGCATCCCTCTTCCCCGGACTCGAGGTCCTGGGATGCTACAAGTTCCGCATCACCAGGAACGCCGACGTGAAGGTGACCATCGACGAGGCCGTCGACCTCATGTCCGCGGTCGAGGACGCCCTGGACTCCAGGGACGTCGGTTTCCCCGTGAGGATGGTCGTCGAGGACACCATGCCCGCCGACCTCGCCAACGTGTTCGCCAGGAACCTCAAGCTCAGGGACAACCAGGTCACCAGGGCTTCCGACAAGGGGATGATGCTCACCGACCTCTGGGAGATAGCAGGCCTCAACCGTCCCGAGCTCAAGAACAAGCCCTTCACCCCCGAGATCCCCCTGGAGATCGCGGAGAGCGTCAGCATGTTCGACGCCCTCAGGAAGAAGGACTGGATCTTCTTCCACCCCTACGAGTCGTTCGATGTTGTGGTACGCTTCCTCCGGGAATCCGCCGAGGACCCCAACGTACAGTCCATCAAGATTTGCCTATATAGGATAGGCAAGAACCCCGAGATCATCAGGCAGCTGATGAGGGCGAAGGAGAACGGAAAGGCCGTCTCCGTCCTCATGGAGCTCAGGGCCAAGTTCGACGAGGTCAACAACATCGCCGTCGCCAGGGAGCTGGAGAAGATCGGCGTCCACGTGGTGTACGGTCCCGTGAACCTCAAGGTGCACTCCAAGCTGCTGCAGGTCGTCAGGCTGGAGAAGGACCACCTCGTCAGGTACACCCACATGAGCTCCGGCAACTACAACGAGAACACCGCCAAGCAGTACTCCGACATCTCCTTCATGACCTCCGACCCCGAGATCGGAGAGGATGTGGGGGAGCTGTTCAACGCCCTGACCGGGTACTTCGGCCCCCGCAGCTACAGCCGCCTGCTGGTCGCGCCCCTCACCCTCAAGAGCACCCTCATCGAGATGATCAGGAGGGAGGCCGAGCACAAGAAGGACGGCAGGAAGGCCTACATCGCCATGAAGGCCAACGGTCTGATCGACGCCGACATCATCGCCGAGCTCTACAAGGCGTCCATGGCGGGCGTGAAGATCGACCTCAACATCAGGGGACTGTGCTGCCTGCGCCCCGGCGTCAAGGGCATCTCCGACAACATCACGGTGACCAGCATCGTGGACCGCTTCCTGGAGCACGCCAGGATCTACTATTTTGCCAACGACGGCGACCCCAGGATGTACCTGGGTTCCTCCGACCTCATGCCCAGGAACCTCATCGCCCGCGTGGAGGTGCTCTTCCCCATCCGCGACCCGGACATGATGGCGTCCATCAGGGACAACATCCTCAACGTCTGCCTGCAGGACAACGTCAAGGCACGCGTCCTCAAGAGCGACGGCACCTACGTCATGAGGAAGAAGAAGTCCGGCGAGAAGAAGCTCCGCTCCCAGCAGTGGTTCATCGACCATATCGGTGCCTGGCATGCCTGAGACCGTCGCGTTCATCGACGTGGGGACCAACTCCATCCACATGCTGGTGGTCCGTTTCTACGAGGGTTCCCTGGGGACCCCCGTCTTCCACGACAAGGAGACCGTCCGCATGGGCAAGAGCCTGTACGAGACCGGCAGGCTAGATGCGCCCACCATCCGCAAGGCCAAGCTGGTCCTGGCGAAGTTCGCGGATATCGCCCGCAGCAACGGCTGCACCGACATCGTGGCCATGGCGACCTGCGCCGCCAGGGAGGCCCCCAACCGCCAGGAGCTGGTGGATGCGGCGGCCGAGTGCGGCATCCGCTTACAGATCATCCCCGGCCGCGAGGAGGCCAGACTGGTGCGCCTCGGAGTGGCCGGTCCCGATTGTGCCAGACGCACGCTTTGCATCGATGTCGGAGGGGGCAGCACGGAGATCGCCCTCGCCGAAGGGAAGGACGACCTCTACCTCGACAGCCTGAACCTCGGCGCCATCCGCATGTCCTTCGGCACCGGCATCGACCAGAGCGGGAAGGTGTCCCCCAAGCAGTACGAGACCCTCAAGAAGATGGTGGCCGCCCAGTGCTACCACACCGTGGCGGCCGTCCGCGACCGCGGCTTCGACCGCGTCATCGGGTCCTCCGGCACCATGGAGGCCCTGGCGGAGGCATGCGCCGCCAAGAGGGGCGACGGGGACAGCGACGTCATCACACGCACCGAGCTCAAGGCCCTCATGAGGCAGATGTGCTCCATGACCGCGGCCGAGAGGACCAGGCTCCCGAAGATAAGTCCCAGCAGGGCCGATATCGCGGTCGGCGGAGGCTCCGTCGTGGAAGCCCTCATGGACCTCTTGGACATCGAGAGGATCGAGGTCAGCCGCAACGGGCTCAGGGAGGGGATGAAGACCGACTACCTCCTGAAGAAGGGACATTCCGATTTCTCCGTCAGGTCGTCATCCGTCAAGGCCCTCGCCGTCCGCTGCGGCTGCGATACCCGCCACGAGGAGGCCGTCGTCAGGTACGCCGACATGATCTGCCGCGAGTTCTCCTCCGCGGGCATCATGCAGAAGTCCGAGCATCTCAGGGAGCTGCTGCTCTACGCCGCCCGCCTGCATGACATAGGGGCTTTCATCAACTACGAGAGGCACAACGTGTTCTCCTA
>CADAGG010000027.1 GCA_902787415.1 methanogenic archaeon | reverse complement strand
TAGATGGTGCCGTCGTCCTTCAGCCATTTGGCGCACCAGTTCTTGACCAGGAGGTTGGTCATGATGGAATGGGAGACCATTCCGTAGCGGATGAGCTGGTAGTGCTTGGTCGAGCCCTTCTGTATGCGGAAGTACCAGTCGGCGAGCTCCCCGTCGGAGATCTCCGTGAGATCGGTCCCGTCGAACTCCCTGCAGAGCTCCAGGAATCCCTCGGCCCACTTCCTGTAGACCTTGTCGGTCTTCCAGATCATACCGTCCCTGTCCCTGAACAGAAGGCATATCTGGGACTTTATGGTGCCGTAGTAGTCGTTGCCGTAGGCGGCGATCCTCTCCTGCTCCTTGGCGGGGAAGTACTCCAGGAGCTCCCTCGAGCGGATGAACTTGGGGTAGTGGGCGAAGATCCTCTCCAGGACGGTGGCGGAGAAGTACACCCTCGATTTGTGGAGCTTGGTGAGGGGTCCGGACTCCAGGTCCTTGTAGCCCATCATGTGCGCCCCTTCGTGGTTTACGTAGTCGGTGAGCATCCTTCCCATGACGGTGTAGAACATGGGGGTGGTGGCGTCGGCCCAGTACTCGTCCCCGTAGCCCCTGGACCACAGGATGTCGTCCTTCTCGGACTTGTCGGGCAGGGTGGTGATGTTCCTGGACTGGAGGATGTAGACCTTCCCGTCCTCCACTCCCCATTCGACGTCCTGGGGGCAGCCGAAGTGCTTCTCCAGGGCGAGACCCTGCTCCGCTATGGCCCTGAGTATGGAATCGTCGGCGCAGCGCGCTTTAGCCTTCTCTTCGGGGAGCTTGATGAGCTGGTCCCTGCCGTCCACGAGGTAGTAGCCCTGCTCCTTGACGTTTATGTTGGCCTCTTTGACGGAGAGGGTGTTCTTGTCGAGGATGTAGCTGTCGGGGGTGACGAGTCCGGAGACGATGGACTCCCCCAGTCCCCACGAGGCCTCTATGACGACGCTGTCGGCGCCGGTGACGGGGTCGGCGGTGAACATGACTCCGCTGATCTCGGATTTGACCATCTTCTGCACGACCACGGCCATGCCGGAGGAGAGATGTCCCTTGGAGGCGTCGTGGCGGTACTTCATGGCGCGGGCGTTCCAGTAGGATGCCCAGCAGGTGAGGATCATCTGCACGACCTCATGCCTCTGCACGTTGAGATAGGTGTCCTGCTGACCCGCGAAGCTGGCATCCGCGAGGTCCTCGGCCACGGCGGAGGAACGGACGGCGAAGTACTCCCCGACGAGTTCTCCGCGCGCCTTCTTCAGATCTACGAGTTCGTCGTCCCCGATGTCCGCATGCAGGAACATGCCGCGGATCTTCTCGGAGGATGCGTTCAGGGAGGCATCGTCGTCGAAATCCGTCTGCTCAAGGATCTCGGCGATACGGCCCCTCAGGTCGTTGCGGTCAAGGAACATCTCGTACGCGTCCACGGTGGCGGCGAATGCCGGGGGGACGTTGAATCCGTTGGAGATCATCTTTGCGATGTTGACTCCTTTGCCTCCGACGAGCTCGATACCAAGGTCGGAGGAATCAAGCTGCACGACGGGGCGGGATGTTCCTGATGCCATGCCCTCCCTAATTACGCGCGTTAATAATTGCTTATCGGTCCCAGCTCAGAGCATGAGCAGGAAGATGGCGAGCGTGATGGCGAATCCCACGGTGATGCCGCCGGCCATCTGGGCAGGGGTGTGCTTCCTCAGGACGTAGCGGGACCAGCAGATGAAGGGCACCGTTATGTAGATGAGGAGCCCCCAGGGGAAGAAGGCGTAGGTGATAGCCATGCCGGGACCGATCATGCCGCAGGCGTGGATGCTGATCTTCCACCAGGTGGTGATGATGGTGATGGCGAAGGTCACAACGGCGTAGCATATCATCAGCACGAAGATGAGCCTCGGAGCGTGCACGAGCCATAGTGCCAGCACTCCCAGGATGTAAGAGAATGTCCCCAGTAGCAAAGGTGCGAAACGGTCCTCGCGCCTGACCACGTCGCCGTCGTCGTTGTGGAACTTCTTGGAGTAGTACAGGACCTCGATGATGGGGAAGATGCAGCCGAAGAACACGCAGATGGCATAGTTCACGACGTATTCCGTCACCGACGTGCACACCAGGCACACGATCGCGAACAGGATGATGGATGCGAACTGGGGCTGGGTGAGGGCGGATATGATCTTCGCCCTGTCCCTGGTCCTATCGGAGATGTGGCCGTCGAAGAGATGGGTGGGATCATGGATCGCCATCGTTCACCTCTTTCAGGATTCCGTATATCTGGGTCTTCGATTCCTCGAAGCTTCCGTTGTTGTCCACGAGATACCATCCCTTGGGGATGAACATGAGCATCTTCTCGCGGGTGGCGGTGAGCTGCTCCTCCGTCTCGAAGGTCTCCAGCTGCTCCCCGCGGGAGTTGATGCGGGCCATGGCGGTGGGCCCGGTGACGTCCACGAAGATCTTGACATCGGGTGTGGGGAGGGCGATCTCGAAGAACTTGTAGGCGAGCTTCGCCAGCGGCCTCGGCAGATAGGAGACGGCCATGATGTACCTGACGAAGACGAAGTCGTCGTACTCGTTGTTCTTCTTCGCCTTCCTCATGACGCGGACCGAGTGGATGACGTCGAAGATGTACATGACGGTGGCCATGATCTTGGCGTACTTCCCTTCCTGCAGGAGGTAGTCGGCCTCCTTCCGTCCGATGTCGGTGTCCCTGTTGGGGTGCGTGATCTCCAGGACCCTGCGGCCCTCGGATTCCAGCTGGGCGGTGATGCATGAGGCGGCACTCGATTTGCCGCAGCCGTCCATACCGTCAACCACATACCACATAATATCACAGGGATAGTCTCGTAATGTTATGTCTTCTATAAAGGGGATGGGTCAGCTCTTCCTTATCTTGCCCTTGTCGAGAGCGTCCTGGAAACCGGGCATCTCGGAAGGTGTGATGGAGATCCTGTCTCCCTTGGCGTATTTCTTGCGGGTGGTCCAGTTGGTGAACGGTTCCACAACTCTGTACATCTGACCCTTCTCGGCCATCTTGACGGGTTCCGGTGCCCCTTTGACGTCGGAGTAGTTGCCGTTGTGGCATATCGCTTTTCCATTGGCAACCTCGATGACCTTATTGCAGACGTTGTCCAGGAAGAACCTGTCGTGGGTGACGGTGATGACCACTCCATCGTATTCCGAAAGGGCCTGCTCCATCATGTGCTTGGAGGGGATGTCCACATAGTTAGTGGGCTCGTCAAGGATGAGGAGGTTGGTGTCGCCGCACATCATGACGCATAGCGCAACTCTCGCCCTCTGTCCTCCGGAGAGGGAGGACATCTTGTTGGTGGCGTTCTCGCCGGTGATAAGGAACTGTGCCAGACGGTTGCGTGCTTCCGCTTTCTTGTCGGGTCCGATGGTGATCAGGAGCTGTTCCTCCGCCGTGAGGCCGAGGTCCAATCCTTCATGTTCCTGAGAGTAGTAACCGATCTTGGCGCCGGGTGCGACCCACAGGTTTCCTTTGACCGGCAGCTCTCCGAGAAGGGCCTTGACGAGGGTTGATTTCCCTGCCCCGTTGACTCCGAAGATACCGATCTTGTCGCCTTTCTGAATGTCGAGGTTCACACCGGAGAGGATGGTCTTGCCGCCCCTTTCTATCGACATATCCTCGGCGATGATCACGTTCTTGCCGGATTTCTGGGCGGCGGTGAGCTTCATGCTGATCTCCTTCTGCTCCTCCGGGCGCTCCTTCTCCTCGATCTTGGAGGCCATCATCTTGCGGGTCTTGTAGGTGGCCATGTACCTGCGGGAGTCGTGGAACATCGCCTCGATGAGGTCGTCCTGCTTCTTCTTGGCGCTGGCGTACCTCTCGTACTCCTTCATCTGGCGTTCGACGGCTATGTTCTTCTTCTCCACGTACTGGGAGTAGTTCCCCCTGTACTCGGTGGACTTGCCGTTCTCGATCTCCAGCACCTTCAGGGCTATCCTGTCGAGGAAGTAACGGTCGTGGCTCACGATGACCACGGCGCACTTGGAGGCGAGGATGGAGCGCTCCATCCACTCGATGGTGCCGATGTCCAGGTGGGAGGTGGGCTCGTCCATGAAGATGACGTCGCAGTCACCGACCTCCACCGCTGTCCTGGCCATGACGACCTTGGACTTCTCCCCTCCGGAGAGGGTGCCGATGGCCCTGTCGAGACCGTCCTCCGGGAAGTTCACCTCCCTGAGCACCTCGAGGAGGCGGTCGCCGATCTGGCCGTTGAACTGGTCCATCTTGCTCTGGAGCTCGGCGCTCTCCTCCGCCAGTGCGTTCCAGTCGATGTCCCCGCCGGCGGTCATGATGTCGTCGATCTCCTGCATCCTCCTCTTCAGGTTCTCGACGTACGAGAACGATTCCTCCAGGACCTCCCTGACCGTCTTGTCCTCGGGGAGGTCGGTGAACTGCTGCATGTACCCGATCTTCTCGGTCCTGCGGACGATCTCGCCGGTGTCCTCCTTCTCCTCCCCCAGGAGGATCTTCAGGAAGGTGGACTTGCCCGCCCCGTTCGCTCCCACCAGCCCTATGCGGTCGCCCTCGTTGATCTGCAGACTCACGTCGGTGAGGACTTTCATGGGGCCGAAGGACTTGGAGACGGACTGGGCTTTGATGAGCATCGTATCTGCCACACCATCGGTTCATCGTTTTTGATGTTATCGGGTATCAAAAAAAGTATAAGCACCCCCTTTATTGTCCCTGCATGGATTGGGTGTTGCTCGGTATACCTCTCGGGATCGTCATGCTCTACTTCGGTTCCGAATGGCTCGTCAGGGGTGCCAAGAACCTCGCCCTGCGCCTGGGCGTCGCACCCTTCGTCGTCGGACTCACCGTCGTGGCCTTCGGTTCCTCCGCGCCCGAGATGGTGACCTCCGTCGTCAGCGCCAACACCCCCGCAATCATTCTGGGTAACGTAATCGGGAGCAACGTGGCGAACATCGGACTGGCCATCGCACTGGCGGCCATCGTATGTCCCCTGGTCGCCAAATACCACGACATGAAGCTCGAGATCAACATGATGGTGGTGATCTCATTCGTGGTGCTGGCACTAGCGATCTTCGGGCTGCTTTCCCTGTGGTTCGGCATCATCCTGCTCATTATATTGGTGGCGTTCCTCTACGTCGTCTACCGCGCCAAGGGCGACAGCGGAGTGGGTCAGGAGGCCTACCTCGACGAGGTGGGCGAGGAGACGCAGCAGGGATATCCGATCCTCATCGCGCTCATCGCCGTCGGACTCATCCTCCTCTACTACGGGGCCAACTTCTTCATCGACGGTGCCGTCGAGCTAGCTCACATGATTGGCATCTCCGACCTCCTCGTGGGACTCATCGTGGTGGCCATCGGCACCTCCCTCCCGGAGATCTGCATCTGCCTCATCGCTGCCTCCCGCGGGGAGAACGACCTCGCCGTGGCGAACATCGTCGGCAGCAACATCTTCAACGCCTGCGCCGTCCTCGGTGTCGGATGCATCGTGGCGAAGATCCCCGTCTCGGATACGGTTCTTTACTTCCACCTGCCCGTGATGATAATCCTCGCCCTCGCGATGTACGCCGCGGTCCGCTGGAAGCACCGCATAAGCCGCCCCACCGCGTTCATTCTTCTGGGCATATACGCGGCGTACCTCGCCGCCATGGTGGCGGTCCCGTCGCTCGCGATGTGATCCTCAGCGCTTGTACTTCTCGAGGAGCCTGTCGAGACGGTCGTTGAACTCGGTGTTGATGCGCCTGATCTCGATGCCGTCCTCCTCGAGGCCGAAGATCTCCTCGGCGAGGAGGTCGAGGAAGCTGCGGCATTCGGGGTAGGCCTTCTTTCCCTTCTCGGTAAGGTGGAGGGAGCTGTTCCTGCCCCTGCCGCTGTCGTAGACGTAGCCGAGCTTGATAAGCTGGTTGACGACCACGGAGATGCGGGACTTGTCGAAGGGGATGACCTCGGCGAGGTCCTTCTGGGTGGCCCCGTCGATGGCATGAAGCCTCAGGATGTAGGCGAAGAAATAGGATTTCATGTCGGGATCCGAGAAATGTGCGGCGGCGAGGGCGTCCACGCATTTGCCGATCTTGTCCGGCATGTAGACCATCATGCGGATGTATTCCTCGTCGTCCATGTTCCTGGAACCGTTCATCGCAGGAGAGATTGGCGGAGACATATAGAAGATTGGGGTTCTCAGAGTCTGTCGAGGCGGTCCCTGATCTCTCCGAGCATTCCGACGACGCTGTCGGAGTCGCCGATCTCGAAGGAGATCTTCGCTTCCGCCTTCTCGTCACCGGCGAACTGGATGGCGTAACAGTTGTACTTCCCCGCGCCGAGCTCGGTCAGGGTGACACGGGTCTTGCCTTTGCCGAGCACGAAGGTGAAGTGCTTGTACTCGACGCCGTCCGCCTCGAGATACACGGTGACCACGGTGCGGTCCACTTCCTCGAAGCTCTCGGAGACGTAGACGTTGGCGAAGTTCTTTCCTACTGAGGACACCATGGTGAGTTCTTGTATCTGAGGGCACATGTTACGCGGTTCTCCCTGTTATCTTCTCCACGGGGATTTACTATAAAGCGGATGCGTAGACAAATTGCAGAACCGACGCGGACTACGCATGTTTTGAAGGAAAATCATCCCGAAAATTGTTCGGCCGCTCCGACATACAGACGACTTGAGAACGTCTGGAGCGGCCTAGCACCCGGTACGAATGGTTAAGAACCCGGGCGATGGCCTTCGTATCTGCTCATAAAATAAAAGGCCTATGGTCGTTTTTCGACGATTTCTTTCGATTTCCGTATCCAAGTTCATGGGTTGTCAGGAATGCACTTCCTGCAGCCTGAACGCGGTGGATATCCCGGATGCTACGAGCTTCTCCCCGTCGAAGGCCTCCACATAGACGTGGTAGAGGGAGCGGGAGACGTTGACGAACCTCGCCTTCACTGAGATAATATCTCCCCTGCCGGGACGGTAGAAGTTGACGTTGGAGTTCTGCCCTACCGCGTGGCCCTCGATGTTGGTGAGGATGGCGAAGGCGTGGTCCATGACGCCGTAGATGATTCCTCCGTGCCAGAAGCCGTTGCTGTTGCGGTCGGATGGGACCACCTTCTTCCTGACCTCGACCTCTTCCAGGGAGATCCTCACGGCCTCCATGCCGTTGTCCCTGAAGAAGGGGGCGTTGAGCATGTCAACGATGTTGTCAAGGTATTGCCTGCAGTCCTCAGACACCAGTTTCTCGGCTTCCGACCTGTCCATGCGCCGAAAAGAGAACTCTGGGTTATATGGCTTGTCTTAACGGGGTTTAGTCAATCGATGGGTCCGCGTGCCATCCTTCGGCAGAGATAACACGATAGTGTTTTTCTATCCGTATCGAGTTCCCGGGAGAGATGTCGGAGAGAGTCACCGTAACCGAACTGAACACCCGCGTGAAGGAGCTTTTCGGCTCCACCCCAGGGCTGAAGGATATTTGGGTAATCGGTGAGATCTCCAATTTCAAACTGTACACCTCCGGCCATTCCTACTTCACCATCAAGGACGCCGGGAGCGAGATCAGAGCTGTCATGTTCAAAAGTGCCAGATCCCGCATAGACTTCGAACCGGGCGACTCCCAGAAGATCGAGGCCTACGGGCATCTCGACATGTACGTGGAGCGCGGTTCCTACCAGTTCATAGTCGAATCGATGAAGCGCTCGGGCATCGGCGACCTATACCTGAAGTACGAGGCGCTGAAGAAGAAGCTGGAGGCCGAGGGGCTGTTCGAGAGCGCCCGCAAGCGCCCCATCCCTCAGTATCCCAAGACCATCGGCGTGGTCACCTCCCCCACGGGAGCCGTCATTCATGATATACTTACGACCACCAAGAGGCTCTTCCCCGCGGACATCCTCCTCGCGCCGGCGCAGGTGCAGGGCGAGGGTGCGGCCAAGTCCATCGTGGCGGGCATCGAGCTGCTCAACAGGGAGGGCGTGGACGTCATCATCGTGGGACGCGGAGGAGGTTCCCTGGAGGACCTGTGGGCGTTCAACGAGGAGCCCGTGGTCAGGGCCATCGCCGCCTCCAAGGTACCTGTCATATCATCGGTGGGTCACGAGACCGATTTCACGCTGGCGGACTTCGTGGCCGACAAGCGCGCTCCCACCCCGACCGCCGCGGCCCAGTTCGCGGTCAGGGACAAGTCGGAGATCCTCCGCCAGTTCAGCGACCTCACCGTCAGGATGAACAAAGCGTTATCCTCGGTCATAGAGCACATGAGGGGCAGGTTCGTGGCGGTGGACGGCAAGCTATCTCCGGCCAGGGCGCAGGAGAAGGTGGAATACCTGGGAATGAAACTGGACGACCTGTCCTCCAGGGCATCCTCGGCGGTGAAGGACACCGTCTCCGAGATGCACAAGAGGTTCCTGTCGGTTGAGAGCCGTCCGGAACCCGCCCTGAAAGCGATGGTCGCCAACAAACGCAACCAGTCGGACAGGGTGTTCGGGAGGATCGAGCCCGGCATGAAGGCCATCCTCACCACCAAGGATTACAAAGAGCAGACCCTGGCGGCCAGGCTGGACGCGCTGAGCCCGTACAAGGTCCTGGACAGGGGATACAGCTTCGTGGCCGGTCCTGACGGACAGGCGGTGACCTCGGTCAAAGGATTGGCCGTGGGTTCGAGGATCACAGTAAGGATGAGGGACGGAAGGGCCCTCGCAGACATAGTCGAGAAGGAGGAATTGCAATGAGCGACACCGAGACCGGAAAGATTGACGTAGAGAAACTGAGCTTCGAGCAGAGCATGAGCATGCTCGAGGAGCTCGTGAAGAAGCTGGAGGGAGGCAACCTCGATCTGGATGAGAGCCTCAAGGTGTACGAGAACGCCGTCGCCCTCCGCGAGCACTGCAGGAAGATCCTCGACGAGAGCGACCGCAAGGTGCAGGCCATCATGGAGACGGCCTCCGGCACAAAGAAAGAAGATTTCAGCGAGCTCGAGTGAGAAGGAAGGGGCGGCATTCCCTGCCGCCCGGTTTCAGTTGGGTCCCTCGACCATGAACCTGAGGCAGAAGGGGATCTTCTTCCCCTCTCCCTTGTGGTTCTCCACACACTCCATGCAGTTTCCGTGCCTGGGGCAGTCGGTCCTGGGGCAGTTGCAGTTCGGATTGAGCTCTGCCATGAACGGTAACTCGCGTTGTGCCGTTATAATCCTTTTTAGTTCTCTTCGAGAGCTTCGCGGAGTTCCTCCGCTTTCTTATCGGTCTTGAGGTTCAGACCGACCACTCCTCCGAGGACGAGTGCAACGAAGAAGTATCCGAGGATGCTCAGTCCGTTGGAGAATACCAAAATATCCGCCACGGCGGCCCCGGCCACTCCGACCCCGACCCATACGGCATAGCTCGCGCCCATGGCGAGTCCTGCCTTGAGTCCCTGGTTTAGGAGCAGGGTGCCCACGATGCTGAGCCCGAATCCGAGCGCGGAATAGAGGAGATCGGTCATTCCGTCGGCCAGTCCCATGAAGGTGGTGTACACCGCCTCAACGATTCCTCCCGCAATGACCCAGAGCCATCCGTTGTTCATCTTCAGGCCCCCGTTATGAGGTCGAGTCCGACCACTCCGACGATGATCATCCCGAGGAAGGCGAGCGTCTGCCTGTCGATTGGGTCCTTATAGAACAGCCATCCGATTATGGTGACCATGGCGGCGCCGATGCTCACCCATACCGAATACGCTATGCTGACCTGTATGGTCCCCCTGGTGGCCATGGAGAGGCAGGTGGGTCCGATGAACATGAATGCCAGTACGACGGCTCCCCACAGTATGTTCTTGGAGTCGTTGTACTTCTTCAGGGACACCATCCATATGGGCTCGCTGAGTCCGGCGGCCACAACCCAAAGCAGGTCAAGGTTAACCATGGTTACAGGCGACCTGCATCGTCATATTTAAGGATTGACGATGTGCCAGCACCGTTAACTTTTGACACCGATCAAGACCAGAGTTTCAGCCCGTTCTCCCGGCACCAGTCCCAAGTGGCGCGATAGAGGACGGTGGATTCGAACGCACCTCTCGAATACGCGAGACGCAGGGCACCGCCCAGCTCCCCGTCGGTGAGGCCCTTGGCGTTGTAGGATCCGAGGCCGGCCCTCAGCCCGAGCTTCAGGACGGTGACGGCATCGTGTCCGCGGGTGACGTCCCACGACTCTCCGAAGTCGTTCATCAGCTCGGCGACCATGTCGACCACCGCGGCCCGCTGATACCTCTGCCCCATGGACACGGAGTACACGTGGGCCACCAGCTTCGGGAGGTCCGTTTTGAGGGTATGGGGGTTGACGAAGAATGTGAAGTCGAGGTCCTTGAAGCTCAGGTTCATCCCCTTCTTGTAGGAGACGAACATGAGGAGGCCCACCGGGCTGGCCGCCCGGGCCAGGCAGTCCCTGAGGGGGCCGTAGCGGTCCTCGAAGGCGCGGACCTTATCGGTGTCGCCGTACTCCGCGATCACCGCCTCCAGCGCGGGGGAGGCGAGTATCGTGGATTCGAGGTCGCGTTTATCGGTCTGGAAGAGGGGCGGGGAACGTTTCTTGCCCAGGAGGGCGTCCATGTCGCGGTCGATGATCCCCAGGACCGCGTTGTCCTTCCTCCTGTCGCGGAGCATGCTGACCGCCTGCATCACGTTGTTCTTGGAATGGGCGATCATGATCCTGACGTTCTCCCTGTCGGTGAACTTCCCGTAGAGACGGCTGTCGCTTACTCCCTCCACTATGAGCACGGTGCCCTTGAACACCGAACGCATCATGGAGACTTCGTTGGCGATGTCAGATGAGGTGAGCTGGTCTAACATGTTAACATCAGTCTTTGCGGGTGGTGGCGAGTTCCACGGTCTTGTCCCAGTCATCGTGTATGATGGAGGGCGAGTGGGTGGATATGATGACCTGCAGGTTCCTTATGCGGGCGACGTCGCCCACGAACTTGCCGATCTGCTGCTGCCACGATACGTGGAGCGAGACCTCGGGCTCGTCCATGATGACCAGGGAATCGGTCCCGGCCTTGAACAGGAGCAGGTAGAACATGATGAGGATCTGCCTCTCTCCGGAGGAGAACTTGGAGATGGGGATGATGGTGCCGCTGCGGTCCATACGTGCCTGCGGGAATCCCTTGTCGTTGATCTCCACCGTCTTGTTGACGAACAGCGTGTTCACGATGTCGAGGAACACAACGATGCTCTCGGCGAACTGATAGTAGGTGTCGGTGTAGGCCTTGAGCGTAAGTGCCAGAGCCTTGTACTTCTCGGGGTTGTCGCCGATCTCGAAGCGGCTCGGGGGGAAGCGGTATCCCGAGGGGATGACCGGCTGGAAGCCCGCCTGCCTGATGAAGTTGATCTTGGCCTCGACGTTCTTGAA
>CADAGG010000026.1 GCA_902787415.1 methanogenic archaeon | reverse complement strand
CCTCCCTTGAAGACGGATCCGAGTGCGTAGGTCGTGCCGTCCTGGACGTAGTTCTCCATCGTGTACTCCTTCAGGTCGCCGGCCCTGTACACGGAGGACTGCAGGAGGATCGCAAGATTCCCGGAGGAGTCCACGATATATCCCGCCATCTGCCTGGATGACAGGGTGTCCACGTTCCAGTTCTTGACATACAGTCCCATGAAGAGGGAGAAGCTGTCGCTGCGCTTGCAGCCGTGCTCGACCGTCTTCAGGGTGCAGTCCGTACGCTTGGAGGTGGTTATCGAGGCGGAGGTGCTGCCCATCTCCGCGATACCGCTGAAATCCGCGTTATCCAGCAGGATGAGGCTGCCGTTCACGATCAGCCTTCCGGACTTGTCGAACCCGCTGGAACCCAGCGTCGAGGTGGAGGGATACTTCATATCGACGCGTACGCCGTCCTTGTAGGTCTTGTCCTCCAGGCCCCAGAACACGGAGAGGGAGTTGTTCACCGCGAGCGTGGCGTCGGCCCCCACGGTCAGCTTGGCTCCGGGGAGGATGCGGAAGTCCTCGTTCATCAGGTAGTTCCCGTTCTCCAGGACCATGTCCGTGGTGTAGGGGAGGGGGAAGGGGTGCTCGGCGAAGGAGTATCTCGCGTTGATGAAGTCGTTGTTCACGAGGATCTCCATCGCCTCGAAGGTGGCGCCCCCGGTTATTGTGACAGTGGTCTTCCCGATGTCCGAATGGAGTCCGAGGCTCTCGGTGCTCTCTATCGACGGGGATGCGCTGTAGGTCAGTCTGGCACTTGCGCCTTCCGACAGTCTGATGAAGGTGGCGGTATCCCCGATATAGGTGACCTGGTTCTCGTGTATCATGCCGGAGACGCTGATGGCCACCTTCCCCAGGAGGGCCGCCCCGTGGCCGATCTGCAGGGGGCACCTGATGTTGGAGAGGCTGTAGCGGTTGAAGATGGCCTGGTTGGCGTTGTGGCTGCTCATCAGGTTGTCGCCGCCGGTGTAGTCCGTTATGACGACGGGCTCGGTGACCGTGGATCCGCTCTCCGCGACGATCTCCCCGGTGCCCCTTACGAATCCGAAGCAGCTCACGGAACCGCCAGCCTTCACCGCGATGGACCCATTGTTCACCAGCACCGAATGGCCCCCGGAGGTGTGTCCCTGGTAGGAGAAGGTATTGCTGTTGCCTATGACTCCTCCGATGATCAGTTCCCCGCTGACCGTGAGGTTCCCGCTGAGGGTCACCGTACGGTAGACGTAGCCGCTCCCGGCGATCTTGAACGTCTCCCCTCCGACATATACTCCTGAGGTATCGTCCGCCCCGTAGGGGATCAGGACTTTGACCCCGGCCGGGATGTTCAGGTCCCCGGCCAAGGTGATGTCGGAGACGATGCGGATGTTCTTCGCTCCGCCGTTAAGGGCCTCGTTCAGCCCGCTCTCGGAATCGACATCGGTCCACGGGGTATCCTCAGCCGAGGACCCGGGGGACGCGAGTACCGCGAGAGCCAAGGCTGATAACGCTATGATGAGAAGGGCCTTGGCGACGGAGTTCATAGGTTAACGATGGTATCCAAATGTAAAATAATTGTGCGAAGATGTTATCAATCCTATCTCCCAGGATTACTAATGAAGAGGGAACCAACAAATAGTGGGGACCCATAGTTACCTTAACGGAGATACCGTATACGTCCGCGGTAAGACGTACCCTTTTCCGTGAATGAACCGTGAGGACTGATTCCATAGATTCTGAGACAGACGCAGGAACAGATCAATTCGATGTTTCCGTGGTGATCCCGATACGCAACGGGGCCCGTTACATCGAAGGCTGCGTCTCCTTCCTCCGGGCACAGACCTATCAGGGATTCGAAGCGATCTTCGTGGTCGACACCCGCAGCGACGACGGCTCTCTCGAGAAGGCCCGCGAACTCGCGGGACAGCTCCCCCGTTCTACCGTCATCCCCCAGGACCAGGGCAAGAGGCTCGGCGGCAACCGCAACATCGGCCTCGAGGCCTCTTCCGGGAAGTACGTCTGGTTCCTGGACGTCGACGACGCCCCCAGCCCCTACTTCATAGAGGAGATGCGCCGCCTGCTCACCGAGGAGGACGTGGACTTCGTGTGCTGCAACTTCCTCAACACCAACGAGAAGGGGCTCATCCGCGAGAGGCCCGGACGCACCTACAACACCAAGGTCCTCGACAGGGACCAGGCGCTCATCGCCAGGAACGACGAGGTCTTCCCCGTGTCCTCCTGGTGCAAGATGTTCCGGCGCAGCTTCCTGATGGACAACGGACTGCTCTTCGAGGAGTCCTTCGCGGAGGACGTGGTGCACACCTACCGCTGCGTCGACGCATGTGCCAGGATATGTCTCTACGACCGTCCTCTCTATGCCTACCGTCAGACCCGCGGATCCATCTGCCGCGGCGATCTCGATGCCCGCGGGCTCTCCGAGATCAAGTCCTACGACGAGGTCGACGACATCTGCACCGACCCGGTCATCCTCCGCAAGAACGCAATCATGAAGATCCGTTCCAGCGGCCACATGTCCTACCGCGGGTTCATGGAGTTCACCAAGAGCGAGAGGAACCGCGCCTCCTACGAGAAGTACCTGAAGGGCTCCTTCGAGGGCTGGTGGAACCTCCACATGTCCTCCCTTTACTGGCTGGCCATCCGCACCTACGTCAGACTGGTCTACAAGCGCAACGGCTCGTACGCCATGAAGAAGCTGAAGTGAATCTTCGGTCCTGAACCGATATATGAAAAGGTGGGTCCCGGCTTTGGACCGGGACAATTAGTTTCAAACGTTGGTGGAGGAGACGCACTCGATGCTGCCGACTCCCTCGATACCGGAGAGGGCGTCCTCGAGTTTGCTTCCGATCATCTCGTCGTCTGCGTTGAGGAGGAACTCAGCGTAGACCTTCTTGAGTCCGAAGACGTGCTCGCGGACCTCGGTCTTCTTGACCTCGACGCCGGCGGGAACTGCCTTGGCGACGGTTGCTGCGATGGTTGCGACGTCAGCGGCGTCCCCGTCAGGGAACAGCTCGTAAACGGAGTAGATCTCTGCCATTTTGATTCCTCAAGGTCCGATGAATCCGCACTTGGGGCATTCGTAGGGAACGCTCTGGTCGCGGCACTGGGCGCACCTTCCGATCTCGACTTCCCCGCACTTGGGGCACTTGAAGAAAGTGTTGCCGTGGCCGATGAGCCTCTTTCCGCAGGAAGAGCAAATCTTATCTGTAGCCATGGTCGAACGGATAATGCTCCACCTATATATAGGGAAAGGTCGGAAAAGGCCCTTCCCGGCCTTTCAATAATATTAATAGGCCTTTTATTTATCGGGCATGCATGAAAGCCTGTGCCGACTGCGGACCCTGTCTGATGAAGCGCATATTATTCCAGGCGCGCCTGGCGGGGACCGGGAAGGAGTTCGAATCGGTGAAGGAGTGCATGGGACTCTATTCCTCGCTCATGACCCCCGACGTGTGCTCCGCGGACATCGCCACCAAGGTCCATGCATTGTCATACAGCATCATGGGCGTCAGCGACCCGTACCGCACGATGAAGGAGGACGCCGACCGGGTGGTCGAGAGATACATCTCGCAGGCGGAGGAGTTCATCCGCAACAGCCCCGACCGCTTCAGGGCCGCGGTGCAGGTGTCCATCATCGGCAACATCATGGACTTCGGCTCGGGGATCGCCATCGACGACCCGGAGGAGTTCGGCAGGATGTTCGACGGCCTCCTGGCCGAGGGCATAGGCTCGGACGAGACCGATGAGCTGAGAGAACTGGTGGAAGCCTCCGGCACGGTCCTCTACGCGTTCGACAACTGCGGGGAGGGACTGCTCGACCGCTTCCTCATCCGCGAGATCAGGGCCATGGGCAAGAGGGTGGTCGGGGTCGTCAGGGGCAAACCCGTCCTGAACGACGTCTCCATGGAGGATGCCATCCGCGCGGGCCTCGACCGGGAGCTCGACCGCATCGTCACCACGGGGGACTTCGCCATCGGCTTCCCCCGCGAGTTCACCGATCCCGGGTTCCTCGAGGAGTACTCCAGAGCGGGCGTGATGATCTGCAAGGGCATGGCCAACTACGAGTCTCTGTCGGACAGGGACCTGCCGGTCCCGACCGCCTTCCTGCTGAGGGCCAAGTGCCGCCCGGTGGCCGCATCGCTCAATGTGCCAGTAGGTACGAATACAGTCAGGATTAAAAGGGCGTTATGAGATTACGGGAGGATAAGATGGAAGTCAAACAGGCAGTCATCATGGTGGGCGGGAAGGGTACCCGCCTGTACCCGCTGACCGAGAACACCCCCAAGCCGGCGCTGCCGGTCCTGGACATGCCGTGCCTGAAGTACCTCATCAGGTCCTTCGCATCCGCCGGCATCACCGATGTCTTCCTGGCCTGCGGATACAAGTCCGACGTGCTCCAGAAGGCCATCGGCGACGGTTCCGACCTGGGAGTCAACATCATCTATTCGGACGAGGACACCCCTCTGGGCACCGGCGGGGCCATGAAACAGCTGGAGGACCGCCTGGACCCCGTCTTCGCGGCCGCCAACGGCGACACCTTCATCGACATCGACCTGCGCGAGCAGATCGCCCTCCATCTCAGCACCGGGGCGAAGATCACCATCGCCCTCACCACCGTCGACAACCCCTGCGAGTACGGCATCGCCAGGATCATGGACGACGGCCGCATCACCGAGTTCAAGGACAAGCCCAAGCCCGAGGAGGTCTTCTCCAACTACATCAACGCAGGCATCTACGTGGTGGACAGGAGCGTGCTGGCACATGTCCCCGAGAAGACGTTCTTCGACTTCTCCAAGGATCTGGTCCCCATCATCACCCGCATGGGGGAGAGGGTCCAGGGATACAAGCTCAGCGGAGGCGTGTGGAAGGACGTGGGACGTCCCTCCGACCTCATCGCCACCAACCTGCTGATGGCGGACCGTCTCCACAGGGACACGGTCTTCCCGGCGGAAGGATGCAGGGTCACCCGCCCATTCTATTTGGGAGAGGGGTCCTCGGCGGAGGATTCCGTTCTCGAATCGACGGTGATTCTGAAGGGGAGTACCGTTAAAGGTTCGACGATAGCACAATCCTTAATAATGGAAGGATGTTCTGTAACGCAAGCGACTGTCTCAGAATCGATTTTGGGGCGGAATTGCACCGTTAACCGCGGTGCGACTGTGAGGAAATGCGTCCTCCGCGACGGTACCGTCGTCGGAGAGGGCGAGATCCTCGAGAACAGGATGGGATAAACACGGTAGAAATCATCAGAGCGCGCGCACCCAACCGCATAGGTCTTGCGGGCGGAGGAACGGATGTCGATCCGTACGCTTCCGAGAAGGGCGGCTACGTTTTCAACACGACCATTAACAAATACGCATTCAGCACCCTGAAGCCCCGTAACGACCACACCATGCGTGTGACCTCGGAGTACTACGGAAGGTATCAGGCACCCCTCGACGGCGGACCCCTGCCCCTCGACGGTAACATGGACCTCATCAAGGCCGTCACCAATTATTTCGAAGTGACCGACGGTTTCGAGATCTCCATCCGTTCCGACGTCCCCGCAGGCTCCGGACTCGGAGGATCCTCCACCATGATCGTCTCCATGATCGGCGCCATGGCCAACTGGCTGGACGTCGACATGTCCAAGACCGAGATGGCGGCCCTCGCCTACCACCTCGAGAGGGAGGTCATCGGACTCGGCGGAGGAAAGCAGGACCAGTACGCAGCGGTGTTCGGAGGATTCAACTCCCTCAAGATCGACCGCAACGGGGTCAACGTGCTTCCCGCCAGGATCTCCCCCGACATCATCTACGAGCTCCAGTGCCGCTCGGTCATGTGCTTCACCGGCACCACCCACGACTCCGCGGCCATCATCGACACCCAGGTCAAATCCTACAAGGAAGGAAAGAACGACCTCGCCCTGGACCACTCCAAGGACATCGCCGTCAGGCTCCGCAGCGCGCTGAGGCACGGCGAGATCGACGTGGTCGGAAACCTCCTGGCGGAATCCTGGGAGTACAAGAAGAAATTCTCGGACAAGGTCTCGAACCCCGTCCTCGACAACTTCTACAACACCGCCATCAAGGCCGGTGCCATCGGAGGGAAGGTCTCCGGTGCGGGAGGAGGCGGATTCATGTACTTCGTCACCGACTACGACAAGAAGTCCAACGTCTCCAAGGCCCTGGCCAAAGCAGGGGCGACCATCTCGGAGTTCAACTTCGAACCCGAGGGAGTGGTCTCCTGGAGGAGTAAGGCTTGAAGTCGAAAAGGGCCGTCATGGTGGACCGCGACGACACCCTGTGTCCCGACGTCCCCTACTGCAGCGACCCCGCCGACATGCACGCCTTCCCCGACGTACCCGCTTCGGTCAAGAGGCTCAACGATGCCGGCTACCTGGTCCTCATGGTGACCAACCAGTCCGGCATCGGCAGGGGATACTTCACCCTCGAGCAGCTCAACGCGGTCAACGCAGAACTGCTGTCCCAGATATCCGCGGGAGGAGGCAGGATAGACGATATCTTCTTCTGCCCCCACCGTCCCGAGGACAACTGCGACTGCCGCAAACCCAAGACCAAGATGGGTCTGCAGGCCATAGAGAAATACGGTCTCGATCCGGCAGAGTGCTGGATGGTCGGGGACCACGACAAGGACATCGAGTTCGGAAGGCAGCTCGGAATGAGGACGGTCAAGGTGTCGGCGGAGACATCCTTCTCTGACGCCGTTGACATAATCCTGTCCGAGGGTGCAAAATCCCAGAACAATCCAAACAATCGTGAAGAAACCTATTAATTATCTGCATTGGATACGAACACATACACCACTAAATGAAGGCAAGATAGAATGATGTTTAAAACGGACTCCCTCAACCAGATGGCCAGAGAGATCGGCGGATTGGAATCCGACCTCACCGCGGCCCTGGACATTCCCAGTGGTATCACCAAATCCTACAAACACATCATGATCTGCGGAATGGGCGCATCCGCCATCGGCGGAGCCCTCTTCGTCGATTCCATGTACTACACCTCCAAGGTCAGCGTCGAGGTCGTCAAGACCATGAACCTGCCTGCCTGGGTCGACAACGATACCCTCTTCGTGGCATGCAGCTACTCCGGCAATACTTATGAAACGGTCCAGATGTACAAGGAGGCCATCGCCAAAGGCATCGATGTCATCGCCGTCACCCACGGCGGACAGCTCGAGGAGCTCTCCCGGCAGAACGGCAACCTCATGATGAAGATCGGAGGCGAGCTCATCCAGCCCCGTTCCGCCATCGGATGGTTCATCGGCCTTCTCGGAGGAATCATTCAGGACGCCGGCGGACCCCAGGTCAGGGAGCAGCTCAGGAAGCTCCTGCCCCGCATCCGCGAGTACAACTACGAGTTCACCGCCGACGACAGCTACGCCAGGACCATCGCCCTCCGCATCAAGGGCAAGATCCCCGTCATCTACGGTGCCCCCAACCTCTCCGCCATGGCGCTGAGGATGAAGACCCAGCTCAACGAGAACTCCAAAGTCATTGCCTTCTCCGGAGTCCTCCCCGAGTTCAACCACAACGAGATCGTCGGATGGTACGACGACGACCACAAGTACCAGTTCCACCCCGTCCTCATCGTCGACGACGACTACGAGGAGATCGCCAAGATCATCAAGGCGACCAAGGGACTTCTGAGCAGCCGCGACGTAGGATTGGATGTCTTCAAGGTCAAGGGCGACTCCGTCCTCGAGAAGAACATCTACGCGGTCATGTTCGGGGACTATGTCTCCCTGTACCTTGCGGCTCTGCGCGAGGTGGACCCCTGCAACGTCGACCCCATCGTCGACATCAAGGCCCGTATGAGGGCCGTTCTCCCGCAGTAAACCCCAATCGCCCCCGCGAGGGGGCGTTATTTTCTATAAAAAGTGACAAGGGCCTAAATACAACCTAGCCCATCCAATAGCCAGTCGTGGACATATGTACGTTATATCCTTGATTGTCAAGAACGAGTTCGGCGTCATGCAGAGGGTCATGGGTGAGTTCACCCGTAACAAGATCAACGTCGAAACCATCGTGGTCGGAAAATGCGAACAGCAGGGCAAATCCAGGATGGTCCTTTCCGTCATTGACGAGAACGAGGCCAAACTGGCCATCGGAAGGCTCCAGAAGCTGCAGGACGTGTACGACACGGAACTCGTCCCTGAGTCCGGACAGTCCGCATATGCCCTCATCTCCACCTCCAACGGCAACGTCGGAGTCGTGGGAGGATCGGATCAGGTCGAGGAGATCATCGCCCGTTCCGAGCCCGAGAAATACGTTAAAGCACTCAATGCACTTTGAATTGAAGGTATATCATGGGAGAGAAATGCGAGAAGATTTGGTTTGATGGAAAGCTTGTCAACTGGGACGACGCCAAGGTGCACGTCCTGGCCCATGCTCTCAACTACGGAACCGGAGTGTTCGAGGGAATCAGGGTCTACCAGACCCCCAAGGGACCCGCCATCTTCAGGCTGAAGGACCACGTCCGCAGGCTGGTCGACGGATGCAAGCTCCTGGGCTTCGAGATGAAGTTCGGCGGCAAGCAGTACGACGAGAAGAGCATCTGCGAGGCCATCAAGGAGGCCGTCAGGGCCAACAAGAAGGTCGACTACGTCAAGCCCTGCATCTTCCTCAGCGGAGAGGAGGTCGGACTCAACCCCGTCGGAGTCCCCGAGAGCTTCGCCATCACCTGCATCTACATGGGAGCATACCTCGGAAAGGGCGCTGCCGCCGGTACCAAGCTGGTCACCGCATCCTGGCAGAGGCCCGACTATCTCTGCGGCCCCGCCGGAGCCAAGGTCAACGGTTCCTACGTCGCATCCTGCCTCGCCAAGAGGGAGGCCATCCGCCAGGGAGCCGGAGAGGCGCTCATGCTCAACAAGGAGGGACGCCCCGCCGAGTGCAGCGGAGAGAACATCTTCTTCTACAAGTTCGGCAAGATCTACACCCCTTCCGTCTCCGAGGGAATCCTCCAGGGAGTCACCAGGGGATCTATCATCGCAGTTGCCAGGGACCTCGGCTACGAGGTCGTCGAGGGACCCATCACCAGGTTCCAGCTGACCACCGCCGACGAGATCTGGATGACCGGAACCGCTGCTGAGATCGCACCCGTCACCTCCATCGACGGACGCATCGTCGGCGACGGAACCCCCGGAGAGGTCTCCGCCAAGATCCACGCCAAGTTCCACGAGATCGTCGAGGGCAAGGACCCCAAGTACGACAAGTGGCTCGACTACGTGAACTGAAACCATTCAAAGCGGGCTCCGGCCCGCATCCTTTTAACTGCACAGGAGGGCGGACATGAACCTAGGCCAGGCAATCTACGACTTATTCGGCGCCAACGGCGAATGGGGCCTGGTCCTGTGCATCTTCCTGATCTTCCTGCTCGACGCCCTGCTCATCCCCACCCTGCCGGAGCTGTTCTTCGTCCTGGCGTTCATCGGGGGAGCCAACTACGGCCACCCGCTGCTGTTCGGTGTCGAGCTGCTCATCGCCGCGGTCATCGCCGAGCAGATAGGCATCTTCTCCCTCTACCTGGTCGTCAAGAAGTACAATCACAAGATCCCGAAGAAGATCCAGTCGGCCCTCGACAAGTACACGCAGTTCCTGGTGGTCAGCGACGAGAAGCTGCTGCTCCTGAACCGCGTGGCGCCTATGCTCCCGTTCGCAGGGGCTTTCGTCGCCATCCTCAACTGGAGCGTGCCCAAGTCGGCGTTCTACATCGCCATCGGATGCGTAGTGAAGTTCGGTTTCATCATGATGCTCAGCAACTTCTTCTACAACTACTTCCAGTCGGAGGAGTCCCAGATCATCACCATCGTGATGATCCTCGCCGTCATCGCGGTGAGCATAGTCCTTTCGTTCTTCGTCAAGAAGAAGAAAGGTATCGAGTGATCATTCCTTGTCCTTGTGGTTGAAGACGAGGTACTTGCTGAAGAGATAGTTCAGAAGGATCTCCAGCACGCTGACGGTGATCTTCGCGACGAAACCGTCGACCCCGAATAGCTTCTGGTTCAGGCCGAGGTTGTACAGGATGGGGAATCCGATGATGGCCACCAGTCCGGTCAGGATCCTGCCGATGGTGAAGCTGGCGGCCTCCTTTCCGACGGTCTTGGTCTCCATGTTCCTGCTGTTGAAGACGTACAGCTTGTTCACCACGAAGGCGAAGGCCACTCCGATGACCCAGGATGCCGCATTGCTGATGTTGATGTCGATTCCGACCAGCACGAGCGCGGCGTACGAGACCCATGTGACGATGACGTTGAGGAAGCCGAAGAACAGATAGCGCATGGCCTCTCCGTGCTTGCCGTAGAATATCTTGTCGATGAGGTCGCGAACGAAGGACATCTACCAAGAAAATCAGATGCTCTTATTAATGCCTTATCAGCAACTGGGAATCGTTATCGTATCCATCCTTTTCCCTGCATGGTCCCTTCTTTATGCAAAAATAATATAGTTGGGCGGTTTGGAGGGTGTGATACCAATGGCAGGCACCTGCACGATTGTGATTCCGACCTACAACGAGGAGAAGAACATCCAGAACATGGCCAAGGCCATCAGGGAGGCTTATCCCGAGTTCCGCATCCTCTTCATGGACGACAATTCCACCGACAGGAGCCGCCAGCTAATCGAGGAGCTCAACGATCCCCTGACCAAGATGTTCGTCAGGAAACCCGAGGAGCGTGGACTCGGTGCGTCCGTCATCCAGGGATTCGAGATCGCAGAGACCGATTACGCCATCTGCATGGACTGCGACTTCCAGCACCCCATCTCCGCCCTCCAGGGCATCTACGACCAGATGGAGGCCGGGGCCGAGCTGTGCGTGGGCAAGAGGACCAGCAGGATGTCCATGGGTTTCAAGAGGGCCATGGGATCCGAGGTCGTCGAGCTTTTCTGCAAGTTCTTCTTCAAGCTCCACGGCAAGCAGACCACCAAGGACATGATGAGCGGTCTCTTCGGACTCAGGTGCGACGTGTTCCGCCCCGTCATCCAGGCCAACTGGGGCAACTTCGAGCTCAAGGGCTGGAAGGTCCTCATGGATCTGATGAAGTACAACGACCGCAAGGTCGACGTCCGCTACTTCTCCTACGACTTCGGCACCCGTGCCGAGGGAGAGTCGCACATCAACCCCAAGGTCCCCATCATGACCTTCCACCAGCTGTGGGGATTCGGAAAGGCATTGGCCAAGTTCTTCGCCAAGGTGTACAAGATCGACTACTACGAGATGTACCCCGCCGAGAGGAAGAACTGACCTTTTTTGTGTCCTGACCCGCCATAACTTAACCTTAGTCGAAACTAGTTTTAGCACTAGGTTTCATCTGCAGTGCCCGTCCGTTACCGTCGGGCTATTCATCCCATCATTCAGGGAAAGGGTTGCCGGTCAACCCCCGAAGATGTTTACGTCAGGCACTGCAGGTTCGATAGGGACAGTTCGTCTCGGCCAGCTTCTGCCGCTT
>CADAGG010000025.1 GCA_902787415.1 methanogenic archaeon | reverse complement strand
ATCAACGCCGCTTCCGCAGCAATGGTCGTTCCCTACAGGAACCCCAAGCACAACAACGCCGTCGAGCACTATCTCGTCAACCTCATCGATACCCCCGGACACGTCGACTTCGGTGGAGACGTCACCAGGGCAATGAGGGCACTGGACGGAGTGTACATCCTCTGCTGCGCTGTCGAGGGTATCATGCCCCAGACCGAGACTGTCATCAGGCAGGCACTCAAAGAGCGTGTCAAGCCCATGCTCTTCATCAACAAGGTCGACAGGGCAATCGTCGAGCAGCAGCTCACCCCTCAGATGATGATCGAGAAATTCTCCAAGATCATCACCGCCTTCAACCAGAAGATCATGGACATCCTGCCCGCACCCCTCAACAAGCAGTGGCAGGTCAGCCTCCAGGACGGAACCGTCGCACTCGGTTCCGCATACAACAACTGGGCAGTCTCCATCCCCTACCTCAGCAGGCCTGAGGTCACCAAGAGGGCACTCGAGCTCGCACCCGAGATCGCAGACAAGCTCAACGGCAAGCCCTTCAACCTCAACACCGTCTTCGACCTGTGTGCACAGGAGGGCGGACAGGAGAAGCTCGCCAAGATCATCCCCATCGCAGACGTCGTTCTCGAGATGGCCATCAACCACATCCAGAACCCCGTCGACTCCCAGAAGATCAGGATCCCCACCATCTGGCACGGAGACCTCAACACCAAGATCGGAAAGGACATGCTCGCCTGCGACCCCAAGGGAGACGTCGCACTGATGATCAACAAGATCATCATGGACAAGCAGGCAGGAGAGATCGCAATCGGAAGGCTGTTCTCCGGAACCGTCAAGAAGGGAGACACCCTCTACATCTCCGGTGTCCAGGCCGCTCAGCGTGTCCAGGGAGTTTACCTCATGGTCGGAGCGGACAGGATCGCCGTCGAGGAATGTAAGGCAGGAAACATCGTCGCACTCACCGGACTCAAGGATGCAATCGCAGGATCCTCCGTATCCTCCATCCCCGACATGGAGCCCTTCGAGAAGATGACCCACTACTCCGAGCCTGTCATCACCAAGGCCATCGAGGCAAAGAACATGTCCGACCTCCCCAAGCTGATCGAGGTCCTCAGGGTCATCGGAAAGGCCGACCCCTCCCTGAACATCGAGATCAACCAGGAGACCGGAGAGCACCTCATGTCCGGAATGGGTGAGCTTCACCTTGAGATCACCGAGTACAGGATCAAGAACGAGCAGGGTGTCGACATCGTCGCATCCGCCCCCATCGTCGTGTACCAGGAGTGCGTCAAGGGATCCAACCCCACCGAGTTCGAGGGTAAGTCCCCCAACAAGCACAACAAGTTCTACTTCATCGTATCCCCTCTCGAGGATGCCGTTCAGCAGGCAATCCACAGGGGAGACATCGACACCGAAGCCAAGATCAAGGACCCCAAGGCCCTGGCCAAACAGCTCATGGACCTCGGTATGAAGGATGTCGAGGCAAAGGGCGTCGTCGGATTCAAGAACAACAACGTCCTCATCGACTGCACCAAGGGTATCCAGTACCTCCACGAGACCATGGAGCTCGTCAAGCAGTCCTTCGAAGAGGCAATGATGAAAGGTCCTCTCGCAGCAGAGAAGGTCTCCGGACTCAAGGTCGTCCTCATGGATGCAAAACTCCACGAGGATACCATCCACAGGGGTCCCGCCCAGATCATCCCCGCTGTCAGGGACGGTATCTACGGAGCTATGTGCGAGGCAGGCAGGATCCTCCTCGAGCCTATGCAGAAGCTCTTCGTGTCCGTACCCCCCGACTACATGGGAGGCGTGACCAACCAGATCACCCAGAGGCGTGGAACCATCCTCGAGATGGGACAGGACGGAGCCGACTCCACTGTCACCGCAGAGGTCCCCGTCGCTGACATGTTCGGATTCTCGTCCGATATCCGCGGCTCTACCCAGGGACGCGCTATCTGGTCCATCGAGAACGCCGGATTCAAGCAGCTTATGCCCGACCTCCAGAAGAAGGTCGTCGCAGAGATCAGGACCCGCAAGGGAATGAACCCTGAGCCCTACGACTCCAAGTACTACTCTGGAATGTGAGCGTGAGCATCTAAAACCTTTAAATATAAACACCCTTATCGACAAAAAACCTAGTTCGCAGTTAACTAAAAGGAGAGACAGACATGGCAAGCAACAAACCGCACATGAACCTCGTCATCATCGGACACGTCGACCACGGAAAATCCACCCTGACCGGAAGGATCCTGCTCGAGACCGGTGCAATCGACCCCCACATCATCGAGAAATACAAGAAAGAAGCTGAGGAGAAAGGAAAGGGATCCTTCTACTTCGCCTGGGTCATGGATGGACTCAAGGAGGAGAGGGAGCGTGGAGTTACCATCGACGTTGCCCACAAGAAGTTCGACACCGACAAGTACTTCTTCACCGTCATCGACGCACCCGGACACCGTGACTTCGTCAAGAACATGATCACCGGTACCTCCCAGGCCGATGCAGCTATCATCACCTGTTCCGCAATCGAGGGACCCCAGGCACAGACCAAGGAGCACGTCTTCCTTGCAACCACCCTCGGTGTCAAGCAGATCATCATCGCCATCAACAAGATGGACGCCGTCAAATACGACGAGGCCAAATACAACGAGGCCAAAGAGGGAATGTCCAAGCTCCTGAAGATGGTCGGAAACAAGGTCGAGAACATCCCCTTCATCCCCGTCTCCGCATACATGGGCGACAACATCAAGGCACCCTCTGCCAACACCCCCTGGTACAAGGGTCCCACCCTCATCCAGGCACTCGACGCACTCAGCGTTCCCGAGAAGCACACCGAGAAGCCCCTCCGTGTCCCCGTTCAGGACGTCTACACCATCACCGGTATCGGAACCGTCCCTGTCGGCCGTGTCGAGACCGGAGTCATGACCCCCAACACCAAGGTCATCTTCGAGCCTTCCCACGTCAGCGGAGTCGTCAAGTCCATCGAGATGCACCACGAGCAGATGCCCAAGGCAGAGCCCGGAGACAACATCGGATTCAACGTCGGTGGAGTCGCAAAGAACGACATCAAGAGGGGAGACGTCGCAGGACCTGTTGACAACCCCCCTGCAGTCGCAAAGACCTTCACCGCACAGATCATCGTGCTCAACCACCCCTCTGTCATCACCGTCGGATACACTCCTGTGTTCCACGTCCACACTGCCCAGGTCGCATGCCAGTTCGTTGAGATCATCCAGGCCTCCCGCGCCGGAAAGCCCCTCACCGACCTGTCCTTCCTGAAGAACGGTGACAACGCAGTCGTCAAGCTCAAGCCCATGAAGCCCCTCGTCATCGAGCCCGCAAAGGACTTCCCCCCGCTCGGAAGGTTTGCAATCCGTGACATGGGACAGACTGTCGCTGCTGGTGTCTGCACCGCAGTAGAGCGCGCAAACTGAATTCCCGATAAGGGATGAGGGGTTCGCCCCTCTCCCTTGTCAATCCTAAGAGGTATACAAATGTCCCAGCGTGCTAGAATCTCTCTCAGCGGCACCGACCCTACCATGGTTGACAGCGTTTGCAACCAGATCAAGGGCATTTCTCAGAGGACCGGAGTGGCCATCCGTGGACCCGTTCCCCTCCCTACCAAGAAGCTCAAGGTCGCCTGCAGGAAATCTCCTGACGGAGAGGGAAGCGAGACCTACGACAGGTGGGAGATGCGCATCCACAAGAGGCTTATCGACCTCGACGCGGACGAGCGTGCCCTCAGGCAGCTGATGAGGATCCAGGTCCCCGATGGCGTGAACATCGAGATCGTCCTCCGCAGCAACTGATCAAAACCACTTTCCAGGTAATACCTGTACATTTCTATCGGGGTATCCCCCCTTTAGGATGGCGACCCCATCCGTATCGGCGCAGTCCATACTTTTTATACGTGGCGCAGATACTCATCCAGATAACATGAGAAGCGACGTCATCAAACACGGAGTCGATGCCGCACCTGCAAGGAGCCTGCTCAGGGCCGACGGACTTGCGGACGAGGATTTTGACAAACCTTTCATCGGAATAGCCAACTCCTGGAACGAGGTAGTTCCCGGGCACATCCACCTCAACAAGATCGTGGAGGCCGTCAAGGAAGGAATCAGGGAGGCGGGGGGAGTCCCCTTCGTCTTCGGAACCCCCGCCGTCTGCGACGGAATCGCCATGGGACACAAGGGAATGAGGTACTCCCTCATCTCCCGTGAGGTCATCTCCGACTGCTGCGAGGTCATGGTGGAAGGACACGCCATGGACGGATGGGTCGGAGTCAGCAACTGCGACAAGGTCACCCCCGGCATGCTCATGGCGGCCGGAAGGATGAACATCCCTGCCATCATCGTCACCGGAGGCGCCATGGAGGCCGGAAACGGTGTCGAGAAGGGCATGGACCTGCAGACCGTCTTCGAGGCCATCGGAAAGGTCCAGGTCGGCAAGGAGAACGAGGAGTACCTCCACAAGGTGGAGTGCCAGGCCTGCCCCGGTGCAGGAAGCTGCTCCGGTCTCTTCACCGCCAACACCATGGCCTGCCTGACCGAGACCATGGGAATGTCCCTCACCGGATGCGGAACCTCCCTCGCCCTCGACGCGAAGAAGCTCGAGATCGCCAAGGAGTCCGGAAAGAAGATCGTGGAGCTCGCCAGGAAAGGAATCAAGCCCCGCGACATCGTCAACGCCCACTCCATCCACAACGCCATCTGCGTGGACATGGCCATCGGAGGATCCACCAACACCGCCCTCCACATCCCCGCCATATCCAAGGAGTTCGGATGCCCCGTCTCCCTCGACGAGTTCGACAAGATCTCCCGCATCATCCCCCACATCACCAGCCTCAGGCCCGCTGGTGCATACCACATCCGCGACCTGGACAACGCAGGCGGAGTCCCCGCCATCCTGAAGAGGCTGAAGGACTTCATCGAGGATGCCGACACCGTCAACGGCCGCTCCGTCATGGAGATCGCCGACGGCGCCAAGGTCCTCGACGAGGACGTCCTCAGGCCCGTCGACAACCCCTACCACCAGCAGGGCGGAATCGCCATCCTCAAGGGAAACATCGCGCCCCTCGGATCCGTCATCAAGCAGGCTGCCGTGAGCCCCAAGATGATGGTCTTCTCCGGAAAGGCCAAGTGCTTCGACTCCGAGCTCGACGCAAACGCCGCCATCAGGGCCGGCAAGATCGTCGCAGGAGATGTGATCGTCATCAGGTACGAGGGCCCCAAGGGAGCCCCCGGAATGCCCGAGATGCTCTCTCCCACCAGCATCATCCAGGGAATGGGTCTCGGAGAGTCCGTGGCGCTCATCACCGACGGAAGGTTCTCCGGAGCCACCAGGGGAGGAGCCATCGGACACGTGTCCCCCGAGGCCTACGAGCGCGGACCCATCGCCGCCCTCCAGGACGGGGACATCATCGACATCGACATCCCCAACAGGAAGCTCAACGTCAGGCTCTCCGACGAGGAGATCAAGGCCCGTCTCGAGAAGGTCAAGATCGTCGAGCGCCCCGTCACCGGTGTCCAGAAGAAGTACAGGAAGCTCGTCACCAACGGTGTGAACGGCGCTTACCTGGAATGAGTTAAAACTATTCACCGGCCTCACGGCCGGTATTTTTTCAGTTTTTCAGGTGCTGAGATACAGTGCCAGCTCCGCGACTAGGGTGATGGAGAACATCACTCCGCCGAAGATGTAGGTCCTGCGGAGCATGTAGGTGATCTCGTCCTCGTCCATGCGCTCGTTGAGGTCCACGTATCCGAAGACGAAGGCCAGGACTGTCATGAAGATCGGTACCGCCATCATGTAGAGGATCATCCCGGATTTCTCCAGGGTGTTGAACTTCAGGGCGCAGAGAGCGGTCAGTCCGATGAGGATGGCCGCGGATACTATACCGAGGATGAGCATCCTCTTCTTCAGATTGGTGACGTCAGTCATGTTCATTCCTTGCTGATAACTGCCTCTTCGTTGGCGATGGATTCTTCCATTATGCACCTGCAGATCCTCTCGGCGATGCCGGGGTCCATCCCCAGCTCCACCGCGATCTCGCGGTACCTGTCCACCACACGCTGCTCAGCGGCGGGATTATGGGCCTCCATGCCGTGCTCCGCCTTGTACTTTCCGATGGATATCGCCAGGTCGAGCCTCTTCCTGAGGATCACCATTATCTCGCGGTCGCATTCTGCAATGTCGGTTCTCAGCACTTCAAGGTAGTCGCTCATAATCCTCTCTCCATCTGGTCCGCCAGCACGAGGGCCGCGACGGCCTCGACGACGGATACTGCACGGGGTGCGATGCACGGGTCGTGTCTGCCCTTGATCTCAAGTTCCGCATCCTGGCAGGTCTTCAGGTTCACGGTGTCCTGTTTGGCGCCGATGGACGGGGTGGGTTTGAACGCCACGCGGAACACGATGTCCGCGCCGTCGGCCATACCGCCGACGATGCCGCCCATGTTGTTGGTCCTGGTGACGATCCTGCCGTCATCGAAACGGTAGGCGTCGTTGGATTGCGAACCCCTCATCTCGGTGATGGCGAAGCCCTTTCCGAACTCCACGCCCTTGCAGGCGGGGATGCCGAACATGGCATGTGCCAGCTCTGCGTCGAGGGACTCGAACCAGATGCCGCCGAAGCCGATGGGGACGCCTGTGATGATGCACTCGACCACGCCGCCGACGCTGTCCTTGTCTGCCCTGGCGGCCATGATGCACTCATCGTACTTCCTGTCCAGTTTCCCGTCGCAGGCACGGGTGGGGAACTTCCTGGATGCCACGGCATCCTCCAGAGTGCGGTCCGAAACGTCCTTCACGGGACCGATGGACCGGCAGAAGGCACCGATGCGGATGCCCTTCTCCTCCAGGAGCTTCCTGGCGATGCTTCCGGCGGCCACGATGGGGGCGGTGAGCCTGCCGGAGAACTGTCCTCCGCCGGTGATGTCGAACTTGGGGAGCTCCAGCAGTGCCGGGAGGTCCGCGTGTCCGGGGCGGGGGGTCTCCATGAACGGGAGGTACTTGGAGTCGTCCACGTCGCCGTTCATGATCTCGATGATGATGGGGTTGCCGTCGGCCTTGCCGTTGCAGACCCCGGTGACGATGTGCGGGAGGTCCTTCTCCACACGGTCGGTGCCGATGCCCTTGGAAGGCTTGCGGAGGGCGAGTTCCTGTATCATGGCCTCGGTGTCGATCTCCGTGCCCTGGGGGACACCCTCCAGCACGCAGCCTACGCAGGGGGCGTGGCTCTTTCCGAAGACCGACATTCTGAGTTTCTTTCCTAGGGCGTACATGGTGCACCTTTCCGCATATCTGGGATATGCGAAGGGATTGTCGCAATTCTATATAATCCTCCTTTGGGGGAGCCGTTCCCGTTAACAGCCAGATAGGAAATCGATTGTCGAAAGATTTATATTATTTACACCAATGGTGGGAAATAACGGGCTGGTAGATCAGCTGGAAGATCGCTTGCTTTGCAAGCAAGAAGTCGCGCGTTCAAATCGCGCCCAGTCCACTCATTTTTCAAATCAATCGGATGGGCATCGCCATCGTTTTTTCATGTCCGGAAGAGAGGAAAAAGGAAGCCGTCCGGGCATGACCCAGACGGCTGGAATGTAAAGGATTTCAGTCGAACTTTCCGACGACGGCCTTGATACGCTTGACACCGGCCGCGACGTTCTCCTGCTTCTGGATCTTGAATCCCTGGAGCTCGCCGGTGTGCTGCACGTGGGGGCCTCCGCAGATTTCGCAGGAGACGTCTCCCATGGTGTAGACCTTGACCTTCTCGCCGTACTTGCTGTCGAAGACACCGATGGCGTTCCTGGCGCGGGCCTCCTCGAGGGTCATCTCCTCGCATACCACGGGGATGTCGGCCTTGATGGCGTCGTTGACGTACTTTTCGATGGAAGCGAGCTCCTCGGGGGTAAGTTTCCTGTCGATGTTGAAGTCGAACCTGAGCCTCTCGGGGGTGATGTTGCTTCCCTTCTGGCGGATGTCGGGGTCGATGAGGGTCCTGAGCGCAGCGTTGAGGAGGTGGGTGGCGGTGTGGAGCTTGGTGGTCTCCTCGCTGTGGTCGGCCAGTCCTCCCTTGAAGGTCTGGTTGGTGTCCATCCTGGAGGTCTCCTGGTGCTGCTTGAACCTGCCGTTGAAGTCGTCCACATCGACCTGGAATCCGCGCTCCTCGGCCAGTTCCTTGGTGAGCTCGATGGGGAATCCGAAGGTGTCGAACAGCTGGAAGACCTTGTCTCCGGGGAGCACCTTGGCGTCGCCGTTGTTGGCGATCATCTCCTCGAACCTCCTCATACCCTTCCTGAGGTTCTTGTGGAACTTCTCCTCCTCCTCGGTGATGGTGGTGAGGATGGTCTGCTCGTTCTGTTTGAGCTCGGGATATGCGCCGGAGTACTCGTCGATGACGACCTGGGCGACGTCCTTCATGTGTCCGGACTCCTCGATGCCGAGGGAGGACATGTACCTGCTGGCCCTCCTGATGAGACGCCTGAGGATGTAACCGGCTCCCATCTTGGTGGGGACGACTCCGTCGGCGATGAGGAAGGTGGATGCCCTGAGGTGGTCTGCTACGACCCTGAATGCCTTCATGTCGTCGGCGTACTTCTTGCCGGAGAGCTCCTCGATCTTGCCGATGATGCCGGTGAAGAGAGGGGTCTCGTAGACGGTCTCGGTGCCGCAGAGGACGCGGAGCGCCCTCTCCAGGCCCATACCGGTGTCGACGTTCTTCTGCTTCAGAGGGGTGAACTTGCCGTCCTTGTCCTTGAAGTACTGCATGAAGACGTTGTTCCAGATCTCGGTGTAGTAGCCGCAGTGGCAGCCGGGCCTGCACTCGGGTCCGCAGGGCTTCTTGGTTTTGTCGATGAAGAAGATCTCGGTGTCGGGTCCGCAGGGCCCGGTCTGTCCAGCGGGGCCCCACCAGTTGTCCTCCTTGGGGAGGAAGAAGATGTGGTCCTTGGCGATTCCCTGGGCCTCCCAGAGCTGGGCGGTCTCCTCGTCCTTGGGTGCGTCCTCGTCCCCGGCGAAGGCGGTGACCGCCAGCTGGTCAGGGGTGAGGTGGAGCACGTCGCGGAGGAGCTCGAAGCTCCAGGCGATGGACTCCTTCTTGAAGTAGTCGCCGAGGGACCAGTTGCCGAGCATCTCGAAGAAGGTGAGGTGGCTCGCGTCTCCGACGTCCTCGATGTCCCCGGTCCTCACGCATTTCTGGTAGTCGGTGAGCCTGGTTCCGGCGGGGTGCTTCTCGCCGAGCAGATAGGGCACCAGGGGGTGCATTCCGGCGGTGGTGAACAGAACGGTGGGGTCGTTCTCGGGGATGAGGGATGCGGACTTGATGTGCGCGTGCCCTTTCGATTTGAAGAAGTTGACGTATGCGTCTCTGAGTTCCTGAGCTTCCATTGTGATGCTCTCCAATGAACCTCGGATATTATACTCCCATATATACGATGGGTGCTCAGGAGAGGTCCGAGACGGCCTTTCTGACGGGACCGGAGGTGACGACGACCTTCTTGTTCCTGTGCTCTATGGCGGACCTCGGCATGTCGCCGATCTCCTTCACGACGATGGCGTCGCAGTCGTCGAGGAGGTTGATGATGGCCTCGATATGCTCCCTGTGGGGTAGCCCCGCAGTAGAGGAATCCATGTCTCTGGGTCTTACCTCCCTGAGCATCTGAACATCGTCTCCGTCCACCCTGTAGACGAGGAACCTGCCGGCGCTGCCGAATCCCGCATCGACCTCCTTGCCGCCCTCGCTGGCGACGGCCACGGTGAACTTCCTGCCGGTATCTATCTTTATGAGGTTTGACCAGGACTCGGTGGGTCCGCATCCGTCCCCCTTACCGAGGCCGCAGCCGGTGAACTCCGCGGAGCGGTCCTCTCCCAGGAGGCCGATGGCATCGGCACGGCACTGTTTGCAGTGCCTCATCATCCTGGCATCGAGGGAGCACTCGTCCATGAGGGCCTTCCTCTCGGCGGGGGTGGGCCCGCGGACGTTCTCGAATACCGTTCCGGGTACGGGGATGAGGGGGAGGATGTTGACGGTGTATGCACCGAGATCCTTCACCTTGCGGACCAGTTCGGGTATGGAGGCGGCATTGATCTCCGGGACCATGACGATGTTGGCCTTGACGAGCATGCCCAGCTCATGGCATTTCCTGATGCCCTCCAGCTGGTTGCGGAGGAGGATCTCCGCGCCTTCGGTGCCCTTGTACCTCTTCCCTTCCCAGAGGACCGATCCGTAGATCCTGGAACCGGTCTCCGCGTCGGGAGCGTTGATGGTGACGGTGACGAATCTGACTCCGAGGTCGTACAGCCTCTGTGCCGAAGCGGGCAGGGCGAGACCGTTGGTGGAAATGCAGGGGGTGAGCGACGGATACCTTTCTTTGAGAAGTGCCAGCGTGGTAAAAGTCTCCTCGTTGGCGAGCGGGTCCCCGGGGCCTGCGATGCCTATCACCTTGAGGTTGGGGATCTTCTCCAGGACGTAACCCACCTTCGATACGGCCTGCTCGGGGGTGAGCACCTCGCTGGTAACCCCGGGACGCGATTCGTTGCTGCAGTCGTATTTCCTGTTGCAGTAGTTGCATTGGATGTTGCACTTGGGGGCCACGGGCACGTGCATACGTGCATATTTCCTGTGGGCCTCCTCGTTGTAACAGGGATGGGTCTCGAGCATGTCCTTCAGTTGCTTCTCTGCGTCCACGCCGATATATCCGCATGCAGGATAAAAAATCAGTCATTCCCTCCTTTATTATATTATTAAGAGAATAGGGAATCATGCCCTACGGAATCGAGGACGACCCCCGTGACGTCACCCGCATGCTTGCCCATATGAACAGCAACGTGCCCGTGAAGAGGCGCTCCCTCATCGACTACATCGACAACGGGGGATACACCTACGAGACCAAGGGAGGGGATATCTGTTCCTTCGGCAGGGAGGGCATAGATTATCTTGAGAGCATCTGCACCGAGCAGGAGAAGCTGACCCTGAAGCTCCCTATCTTCGTCTCCACCGATCCCTCCTCGGAATCCGGAGGATGGAGGATCGACGGCAGGACCGAGGTGGCCGTGGTCGCACGCATGCTCGGGAAGAGGGTCCACAGCGAGGACAGGATGTCATTGTACTACCCGGACCTGTTCCAACTGAAGAAACTCATCCCCGATCTGGTCTATACGCTGTTCATGCCGTGAGCCGTCCCCCAAACTCTTTAATAGGGGGTGGCCCTCTCCGAGTTGCTCGATGAAGACATCGGGTGATTCGCATGACTTTGCGGATTATCGAAGCTGAACGCGCTATGCGCTGTGGCGCTGTACCAACAGGGTTTAAATATAACCTCGATATACAACGATTCCACAGAAGATGGCGGTAATAAACCAGCTTCTAACACATGCACTCGGAGAAAAGAGAATTTCTACCGGGGAAGAGGTCGAGGCCTCCGCTATGGAAAAGGCTGATGACAACCGATCATACGTAACCTGGACGTGTGCTAGATCATACGCCAGCGGCGTGCTACGCCGTATGGGGGATGGTTCGGCTAGAGTGCTGATGAAGGTCGTGTCAAGCTGCGATAAGCGTCGGGAAGGTGCAAGAAGCCTATGATCCGACGATCACCTAATGGGACTTCCTATTCTTCGGAATTGTCAGTAGTGACAGGGAACGCGGGGGATTGAAGCATCTTAGTACCCGCAGGAAAAGAAATCAACCGAGATACCGTTAGTAAAGGCGATCGAACGCGGTACAGATCAAACCGAATCCCTACGGGAAACCGTGGGGAGATGTGGAGTTATGGATCCTTTTACTCCTTGGGCTGGGATATCTGAAGTCGTCTGGAAAGACGCGCCATAGAGGGTGATAGCCCCTTAAGAGAAGGCCAGTACGGAGATTGAAGGTTATCCGGAGTAGCGTGAGTTGGATATCTCGCGTGAACTCGGGGGACATTTGCCTCCAAATCTAAATACAACTCTAGTCCGATAGCGTAATAGTAGCGTGAGCGAAATCTGAAAAGTACCCTTAACGGGAGATGAAAAGACCTGAAACCATACGGTTATAGATTAGTACAGCATGAAAGGGAAGAAGCCGCAAGGTGGACCAGTGTTGTACCATTCGGTTAGAAAACCGATCCATGGAGTTCTGGTCATTGGCGAGGTTAACTGTTCAATCAGGTAGCCGAAGGGAAACCGATATTCCGCAGTTTTTTACGAGGGAAGTCGTGTGCTCGCGATCAGTCAATGGCGCGGAGACCCGAAGCCCGTCGATCTATGCCTGGGCAGCTTGAAGCCTTCCGAAGGGGAGGTGGAGGAGCGAAGTGGTTCTAATGTGCAAATTGTTCATGTGACCTGGGTATAGGGGTGAAAGGCCAATCTAGGCGGGACATAGCTGGTTCCCCGCGAAACAAGTCTCAGCTTGAGATCGATGGAGGCAGAATGTGAGGTAGAGCACCGATTGGATGCTTAGGGAGGGAAACCTCTCGGTGTCTTGTCAAACTCCGAACTTGCGTTCACCGTAGAAGTCGGATCTAAGGCTACCCGGGGTAAGCTTGGTAGCCGTAAGGGAAACAACCCAGACCGAAGTTAAGGTCCCTAAATTCCAGTTAAGTGTAATATGAAATGGCGTCAGTAGTCTAAGACAACCGGGAGGTGAGCTCAGAAGCAGCCACCCTTCAAAGAAAGCGTAACAGCTCACCGGTCGAGATTATGGGCCCAGAAAATGGACGGGGCTAAGCTGGATACCGATACTTCGGAATACAGTAATGTAATTTTGTAGCGGGGCGTGGTGCTTGGGCAGAAGCAGGGCCGTGAGGTCCTGTGGACCGGGTACCAACGAGGATCATGGAGTGAGTAGCAGCATAGCACGGTGAGAATCCGTGTCGCCGCAGGGGCAAGGGTTCCTTGGCAATGTTCGTCAGCCAAGGGTTAGTCGATCTTAACCGTACTCTTAATCGAAGTGCGGGAATAGGAATCAGGTTAATATTCCTGAACTCCGGCCGCCTCTGTCCTCAGTGAAGGATCGGGATAGCATGAGCAAGTCTGTCTGCTTGTCTAAGCGTGCAAGGGGATGAAGAACCGTAATGGTGAGAAGTTCCTGAAAGCGTGACGGGGAGGGAGCAATCCCTCTTCATGTGATTCCTGGTCCCAGTGAAAACACTGAGGAGTCAGTTGCCGGAATCGTACCAAGAACCGACACAGGTGTCCCTAGGTGAGTAGCCTAAGGCGTGTTAGCATAATCGAGGCGAGGGAACTCGGCAAATTAGCCCTGTAACTTCGGGATAAAGGGTGCCAGTAATGAGAGTTACTGGTCGCAGTGACAAGAGAACACCGACTGTTTAGTAAAAACATAGGTCTCAGCTAGTCCGAAAGGATGTGTATTGGGGCCGAAGCCTGCCCAGTGTCGGCATCTGAAATTCGGTTTCAACCGATCGAAGGACCGATAAACGGCGGGGGTAACTATGACCCTCTTAAGGTAGCGTAATACCTTGTCGCTTAATTGGCGACTTGCATGAAGGCTCAACGAGTGTTCTACTGTCCCCGCCTCGACGCTAGTGAAAACAATCAATCTGGTGCACAATCCAGATCATTCCATCTGAAAGCGAAGACCCCATGGAGTTTCACTGCAACCTGTTGTTGTTGTAGGAGATGGTATGTGTAGGGTAGACGGGAGACGTTACCCAGGAAGGAGCGCTAGCTTCTCTCCGAGTCGACGATGAAACACCGTCCTTATCATTTCTTACGACTCACCCTTTCGAGGGGACAGCTATAGGCGGGCAGTTCGGGTGGGGCGCCACGCCCTCAAAAAGATAACAAGGGCGCCCAAAGGTTAGCTCAGTTAGGTCAGAAATCTAACGAAGAATGTAAAGGTAAAAGCTAGCTTGACTCGGAACCAGACAATAGGGTTCGGAGATAGGAAACTA
>CADAGG010000024.1:7251-18967 GCA_902787415.1 methanogenic archaeon | reverse complement strand
CATCCGGGGTCGACCTCGGTGATGAGGGGTGCGGAAGACGGTGCGGCATCCGAAGGAGTTGTGTAGGATGGAACAAGTACGAAGAGCAGTATGGTGAGTACAGCGACAGCGACCGTCTTCCGCATGATACTCATTCATCATGTGTAATAAAGCACCGGCACACTACAGTTAATACTAACAAAAGTGGCCCCGCCCGGAGGCGGGGAAGATGATTGTGGTTTCAGAGCCCGCTGACGAGGTCCCTGAGGACTGCGCGGGGGTCGGTGGCCTTGACGACTCCGGATGCTAGGAGGACTCCCTCGGCACCGAGCGAAAGGGCTGCGGCGACATCCTTGCCGTTCTTGACGCCGGCTCCGCAGAGAACACGGATGGCGGGGTTGACGGCCTTGACCTGCTCGACGGTGTTCCTCACGATGGAGGGGTCGGCGGTGGTGACTGAGATGTCCCCTCCGATGAGCTCGGGGGGCTCTACCGCGATGTAATCGGGGGCGAACTTCGCCAGGATCTTGGCGTCCTCGACGGTGTTGGCGCAGACCACGGTGACGAGTCCGAGCTCCTTGGCCATCTGGACTGCCTGTCCGACGGCCTCGGCGTCGACCTTGTGCTCGGCGTGGTTGATGAGGGTGCCGCGGCATCCGCATGCCTTGACCATGGAGGGGGTGACCCATCCGGTGGCCGAACCGGGCTTCTTGGGGTCCACGTTCTGCGAGAACACGGGGATGCCTACGGCGGAGGCCACGAAGGCGGTCTCCACCATGGGAGGGCACACGATGATCTGTGCGCCGGACTCCTTGGCGATCTCCTCGCAGGCGGCTGCCAGGTCGGCGGCCTTGGGGCCGTCGACCTCGGCGTATGCCTTGAAATTGACGATTACGACCTTGGAACCGAGATCACTCGACATCGGTCTTGTCCTTCTTGGAGCAGCAGCACTTGCTGTCGTCATCCTTGGGGGACACGAACCTCTTCTTGAGGTCCTCGAGGACTGCGGGCCTGGAGGTGTACTCCATCTCCTCTGCTCCCAGGATGGAAGGCATGAAGGGTCCCTGGCGCCTCATCATGACGGATGCCTTGATGGCGTTCTGGCGGGCGAGGTCCCAGGTGTTGCTTCCGAAGATGTCGACAGGCTTGTGGTCTCCGCCCTTGACTCCGGGTGCTTCGAGTCCCTGGAGGTGGCCCTCGCAGAGCTGGAATCCGAGACAGCAGATTCTCGGGGGTCCGTCGTAGTAGACGGGGTTGGAGTCCTCGGGGCTGCAGGGGTACATGGCTCCGATGTGGCTTCCCCTCATCCATCCGGCTGCGAGGAAGACGTTCTGGAAGACCTGGGTGTACTCTCCGACGGAGGGGAATCCGGACTGGCACCTGCAGATGCAGACGGGGTCGTCCTTTCCGACGTAGGAACCGGCGGTCATGTTGAGCTTGTCGGTGGATACGACAGCGGCGGGGCCGAGGCCGGCGCGGCTGTAGACCCTCTTGATGGCGTACCTGTAGGTGTCGCCGAGGAGGGACAGGATGCTGTAGGTCTCCTCAGGAGCGGACATGGTGACGAACTTGTTGTCGAGGACGTCCTGGATCTCGACGTCGAATCCCTGCTTGGCCCTCTTGTCGATGACGAGGCCAGTGGTGGTGAAGGGGTCGAGGAAGATCCTGGAGAGGATGGGGGAGTAGGCGGAGGGCTCGGTCTTGTCTGCCATGAAGAACAGCAGAGGCTCTGCGGGCCTCTCCTCGAAGGTCATCTCTGCGGATCCGGGTCCGGCTCCCTTGACGTTTCCGGAGAAGGCGTCGGTCAGGAGGTCCTGTCCGGCGGCGTAGAGGTGCATTGCCTTGGAGAGCTTGGTTGCCTCGGTGAAGCACTCCCATGCGGCTCCGTGGATCTCGGAGTTGTTCTCGCCCTTGTAGTGGGTGAGGTAGAGGTTGATGTCGTCTCCGCAGCGGGTGACGTAGAAGTCCTCGATGACTCCCTGCTTCTGTTTGTCGGTGAGGATCTCCTTGCACTTCTCCATCATGGAGGGGTGGGGGGTCATGTGACCCGCGATAGATCCGATGTCTGCTTTGATAATCGATACAGTGACTTTCTCAGCCATGGTATACACCAAATTGGGGGCTTCATTGCTTAATAATATAATAAGGGTTGTGCCTGCGCGTGACAGCTGGATGGTGTCATAAACGGGATGTCTGGCACATCCGTTATCGATGGGATTCGGAGCTTTTTTCGGAAAAACCGGCGGTTCCCGGCCAGGGGTCGCGGGCATACAAACTAATAATAGGGGGAAGGGGATTCCATCGGCAGTTAACATGACTGCAGTCAGAGATTCCAGCAACATCACCGTCGAGGACGGCACCGCCACCGTCAAGGGATGGGTCCAGGACGTCAGGGCCCTCGGAGGCATCGCCTTCGTCACCCTCAGGGACAGGTTCGGCACCATCCAGATCACCCTCCCCAAGAAGAAGATCGACCCCGCCCTGTTCGAGGAGCTCACCAAGCTCCCCAGGGAGAGCGTCGTCGCCGTCACCGGAGAGGTCAAGGCCAGCAACCAGACCGCGCTCGGCCTCGAGATCATCCCCTCCGCAGTCGAGGTCTACTCCAAGGCCGCCACCCCCCTCCCCCTGGGAGTCGTGGACAAGGTCAACGTGGAGATGGACACCCGTCTCAACCACAGGTTCATGGACCTCAGGAAGCCCGAGATCAGGGCCATCTTCGAGCTCAAGGCCATGATGGTCGAGCTCATCGAGGAGTGCGTCCGCGAGAACGGCTTCAACCAGGTCTACACCCCCAAGATCAACGCCGCCGGAGCGGAGGGAGGAGCTGAGCTCTTCAAGATCCAGTACTTCGACAAGCCTGCCTTCCTGGCACAGTCGCCCCAGCTCTACAAGCAGATCCTCATGAGCACCGGACTCGACCGCGTCTTCGAGCTCGGACCCGCCTTCCGCGCGGAGCTCTCCAACACCAACAGGCACGTGACCGAGTTCATCTCCTTCGACGGCGAGATGTCGTGGATCGAGAACGAGGAGGAGGTCATGGCGATGATCGAGACCATCGTCGACCACGTCCTCACCGGCCTCAAGGAGAGGGGAAAGAAGCAGCTGGAGATCCTCGGCAAGGAGATCAACGTCCCCGCCAGGCCCTACCCCATCCTCACCTACTCCGAGTGCCTCAAGATGGTCCAGGACGCCGGACTCCCCCTGAAGGAGGGAGACGACCTCGGAACCGAGGGTGAGAAGATCATCGGCGACAAGATGGCCGAGAAGGGAGTGGAGCTCTACTTCATCGCCGAGTACCCCGAGGAGGCCAAGCCCTTCTACATCATGGAGAAGGACGGCACCCCCTACTCGTTCTCCTTCGACCTCGACTACAAGGGCCAGGAGATCTCCTCCGGTGGACAGAGGGAGCACAGGTACGACAGGCTCGTCGCCAGGATGGAGAAGAAGGGACTCAACCCCGCTGACTTCGAGTTCTACCTCGAGGCCTTCAGGTACGGAATGCCCCCGCACGGCGGATGGGGAATCGGTATCGAGAGGCTCCTCGTGAAGATGCTCGACCTCGGCAACATCCGCGAGGCGATCCTCTTCCCCAGGGACCCCGCAAGGCTCACTCCTTGAGACAAACCCTATCACCGCGGCCCGGGATTTTCCCGGGCCGTACATCTTTTTCGGACGGCTAAGGCCGGCAATCAGCCCAAATATCACGAAAACAGATTATTTCCGCATCATGAGACAGAACCGCGTCTCGATCATTGCCGTAGCATTCGTAGCCGTCATCGATTACTGCACCGGATACCTGGGCATGACCGCGGAACGTGTGGATGCGCTTATCGAGATCATTACTGAATAATGTACAAATTAATACATTAATGTATAAATATGCAAAAGCTATCCCGCACCTATGGCAATACCCAAAGACATCAGGATCAATCTCGCGAACGAAGACATCCCCAAGAGGTGGTACAACTTCGCCTCCGATGTCCCCGACCTCGCACCCCCGCTCAACCCCGGAACCAGGGAACCCGCGAAACCCTCCGACTTCGAGCCCATCTTCTGCAAGGAGATCATCAGACAGGAGGGTTCCACCGAAAGGTGGATCGACATCCCCGAGGAGGTCAGGGAGGCACTCATCAGCCTCAACAGGCCCGCACCCCTCCAGAGGGCATACAGGCTCGAGAAGGCCCTGAAGACCCCCGCCAAGATCTACTTCAAGAGGGAGGACATGAGCCCCCTCGGATCCCACAAGGGAAACACCGCTCTGGCACAGGCGTACTACAACGCCGAGGCAGGTATCCACACCCTCACCACCGAGACCGGTGCCGGACAGTGGGGAACCGCCCTCGCCATGGTGTCCAACCTCTTCGACATCGACACCACCGTCTTCATGGTCAAGGGAAGCTACATGGCCAAACCCCTGAGGAAGACCATCATCAACACCTACGGCGCCACCATCTACGCCTCCCCCTCCGAGCAGACCGAGTTCGGAAGGAAGGTCCTGAAAGAGCACCCCGACACCCCCGGATCCCTCGGAATCGCAATCTCCGAGGCATGCGAGATGGCCGCCAAGAACGACGGCGTCTGCTACTCCCTGGGTTCCGTCCTGAACCACGTCATGCTCCACCAGTCCGTCATCGGTCTGGAGACCACCAAGCAGATGGAGATCGGAGAGATCACCCCCGATGTCGTCATCGCCTGCGCCGGCGGAGGTTCCAACCTCGCAGGAATGACCCTGCCCATGATCGGAGCCAAGCTCGCCGGCAACAAGATGTTCGAGAACACCAGGTTCAAGGCGGTCGAGCCCAAGGCGGCCCCCTCCATGACCAAGGGAGAGTTCAAGTACGACTTCGGAGACACCGCCGGATTCACCCCGCTCCTCATGATGTACACCCTGGGAAGCGACTTCATCCCCTCGTCCATCCACGCCGGAGGACTCAGGTACCACGGAATGTCCCCTCTCGTGTCCGCAGCCTACCACCACGGATACCTCGAGAGCACCTCCTACGACCAGACCGAGACCTTCGAGGCCGGAGTCCTCTTCGCCAGGACCGAGGGAATCATCCCCGCGCCCGAGTCCTGCCACGCCCTCAAGGGAGCCATCGACGAGGCACTCGACGCCAAGGCCAAGAACGAGGAGAGGAGCATCGTCTTCTGTCTCTCCGGCCACGGTCTCCTCGACCTCTACGGATACGAGCAGTACCTCAACGGCACCCTGCCCTCCTCCGAGAGGAGCGACTACTGAAACTAACTTACCGGGGGCAACCCCGGTCCATTTCTCACTTTCGGCCACCCCCCGATTTACTTTATATACCCTATTCCGAGATTATACAAACATGGCTGCACCAGGGGATACCTACGAACGCGAACTGAAATACCTTCTATCCGGCGAGACCAAGGCCGTCACCAAGATGGTGAAGACCTGCAGCACCGAAGAGACCCAGGCATACTGTTCGATGATAGACAACCCCTTCCTTGTGATACGTGCGGCCGGTTCGCTCGGAGTGGACCTCGTCGCCCTCAGATGGGACTATTCCTTCCCCATCGAGGTGAAGAGCTCCGAGAACGACATCCTCTACATGAGCAAGACCGCCCGCCTCATCGAGCAGGCGCAGAAGATGCTCGACGACTGCGACAGGTCCCATGTGGTCCCCATCTACGCGTTCAGGCTGAAAGGCGTGAAGGGAGACCCCTGGAGGATCTTCACCATCCCCTCCGGCAGCGAGCTGAAGGGCCATGCGGCCGTCCTGAAGGAGAGGATCCCCAAGCTGGACACCAGCAGGAACGGGAACTTCATCATGAGGTGGAACGAGGGAATGAAGCTGAGCGACTTCCTGTCCTTCATCTCCTCCAGCACCTTCGGCGAGGTCTACGAGCCTTACGAGACGGGTGCCCCCGACACCATGGACGAGATCCTCTCCGAGGACCAGTCCTGAGATGTGCCAGACGCAAAAGTGAGACGGCCGTCGGCACTCATAGGGTTCATCACGAATCAGCCCGTTTTCTCCTCATCCGGCCTTCTCGGCCGTATATCTGCGGAATGGAATAAGACTGTTGCGACGTTCATCCGAGGATGTCGGTCATGCGCTTGACGGGCAGGTATGCCTTCTCGATGACCTCTCTGTCGAGGATTATCTCGCCGGTCTCCTTCTCCATGCACTCTAGGATGGATTCGAGGGAGATCATCTTCATGGTCATGCAGAGGGACTGGGCGGTGAAGTAGAACCTCTTGCCGGGGCACGCACCCTCCAGCCTGTGGCCCATGCCGGACTCGGTCAGGACGATGAATTCCCTGCAGTCGGATTTCTGACAGTACTTGAGGATGGCCTCGGTGGAACCGATGAAGTCGGCGTTGTTCAGGACCTCGAGCCTGCATTCGGGATGGGCGACCACCTCGGCACCGGGATGGGCCTTCTTCAGCTCCTCGACCTGCCTGACGGTGACGCACTGGTGCACCGGGCAGAACCCGTTCCAGAGGATGATGTCCTTGCCGCTCTGCTCCTTGACGTACCTGCCGAGGTTGGAATCGGGGACGAAGAGGATCCTGTCGTTGGGGATCTGCTTCACCACGTTCAGCGCATTGGCGGAGGTGCAGCAGTAGTCGACCGCGGTCTTGGTCTCGGCGGCGGTGTTGACGTAGGCCACGACGGTGGCGTCCGGGTACCTCTCCTTGGCCTGGCGGATCTGCTCGGCGGAGCACATGGCGGCCATGGCGCACTTGGCCTCGGGCTCGGGCAGGAGCACCTTCTTGGAAGGGGAGAGGATCTTCGCGGTCTCGCCCATGAAGGAGACACCGCAGAAAACGATGATGTCTGCATCCGTAGCGGCGGCCTTCTGCGACAGTCCGAGGGAGTCCCCGACATAGTCCGCTATGTCCTGCACCTCGGGGGAGGTGTAGTTGTGGGCCAGGATGACCGCGTTCTTCTCCTTCTTCAGAGCGAGAATGCGTTCTTTTACGGATTGCATGGGAACGGTTACCGAGGACCTGCTTAAAAATTTTGGCCAGGTTACAAAACTTATACAAGCACCGTTATTCAAGATACATGAGCGACAGGGAAGATGCTGCTTCATCCAGATTCATGTGTTCGGTCAGCGAACGCGCCTGCTTCGAGGCCGGGATCAAGATGGCCACCATCTACCACCAGTTCGTGGGCACGCCCTTCTGCGCCCGCAACGTCGCCGACCTCGAGAGGACCATCGCCGAGTGCATCAGGGTCCAGCCCTACGTCGAGGACGCCAAGGTCAAGATCAGGGGGAACACCGGCAACAAGGAGGACCAGTACTCCTACACCTCGCTCACCGGCGACATGATCGACGCCGTGGTGACCATCGTCATGGACGGCACCAGGGTGGTGGCTGAGATGAGGTTCGACAGGGAGCTCGATTATCCTCTGATGTTCGTTTCCTCCGTCGAGAAGATCTGAACCCTGCTTTTCCCATCTGGGTATCCTTTTGTTAATGTATATAATCGTACATTAATGTATGTTATCATTCATAATATTAATATAGCCGTGTTCATTTCATTAATTGAACATAAAGTTGCATCAATGTATGTAAAAATACATCGGAGAGATGAACATGCTTAAGCCCAGTCTGGAAGAAGTGAAGGCCTACGCGGCAGAGGGGAAATACACCGTCTGCCCCGTCTGCCAGGAGATCCTATCGGATTTCAGGACCCCCGTCGAGGTGATGAGGGCTCTGATGAACGTCGACGAACATTGCTTCATGTTGGAGAGCGCCGACCAGTCCAAGAGATGGGGACGCTACACCTTCCTCGGCTACAAGCCCAGGCTCGGCATCACCGTGCAGGACGGAGAAGTAATCGTAGAGGGGAAGAAGCACAGCACCGAGGATCCCGCCGACGACATCCGCGCCATCCTGAACGACTACCGCAGCCCCAAGGTGCCCGGCCTCCCCCCGTTCACCGGCGGTCTCGTGGGATACTTCTCCTACGACTATCTGAAGTACTCCGAGCCCACCCTCAGGCTCGACGCCAAGGACACGGAGGGCTTCAAGGACGTGGACCTCATGCTGTTCGACAGGCTGGTGGTCTTCGACAACTTCTCTCAGAAGATGCTGCTCATCGTGAACATCTCCCTCGATGACCCAGAAGGCAACTACACCGCCGCCAAGCACGAGCTCCTGAGGATCATGGAGCTGGTCAGGTACGGCAAACCTGAGCACAGGCTGTTCGGCAGGCTCGACTCCACCATGAAGCCCTACTACTCCAAGGAGCAGTTCTGCGAGATGGTGGAGAAGGCCAAGCACCACATCAGGGAGGGCGACATCTTCCAGATCGTGCTCTCCAACAGGCTAGAGGCCCGCTTCGAGGGCAGCCTGTTCAACACCTACAGGGTGCTCAGGAGCCTGAACCCCTCCCCTTACATGTTCTACTTCTCCGGTTCCGACATGGAGGTGGCCGGAGCATCCCCTGAGACACTCGTCAAGCTGGAGGACGGCATCCTCCACACCTTCCCCCTGGCCGGCACCCGTCCCCGCGGAAGGACCGAGGAGGAGGGCCTCCGGCTGGAGAAGGAGCTGCTCTCCGATCCCAAGGAGCTGGCGGAGCACAACATGCTGGTGGACCTCGGGAGGAACGACATCGGCAAGATCAGCAAGTTCGGCACCGTCGAGGTCGAGAAGTTCCACGTGGTGGAGCGCTACTCCCACGTGATGCACATCGGCTCCACGGTACGCGGAGAGATCAGGGACGATAAGGACGCCCTCGATGCCATAGCATCCATCCTCCCCGCCGGCACCCTCTCGGGGGCCCCCAAGATCCGCGCCGCACAGCTCATCAACGACCTGGAGGACAACAAGCGCGGTATCTACGGAGGAGGCATCGGATACATCGACTTCTCCGGCAACATGGACATCTGCATCGCCATCCGCATCGCCTACAAGAAGAACAACAGGGTCTTCGTCAGGAGCGGTGCGGGCATCGTGGCCGACTCCGTCCCCGAGAAGGAGTACGAGGAGAGCCTGAACAAGGCGGCCGCGGTGATAAACGCCATGAGGATCGCGGAGAGTGAGGACATATGATTCTCCTCATCGACAACTACGACAGCTTCTCCTACAACCTCTACCAGCTCGTGGGCTCCCTCGATCCCGAGATCAAGGTGGTCAGGAACGACGCCCTCGCCGTTGAGGAGATCGACGCCCTGAAGCCCAAGGCGATCATCGTCTCCCCCGGCCCCGGACGTCCCGAGGATGCGGGTATCTGCATCGAGGCGATACGCGCGCTCGGACCCAAGTATCCCATACTCGGAGTATGTCTGGGTCATCAATCCATCTGCGCCGCTTACGGCGCCACCATCACCTATGCGAAGGAGCTCATGCACGGCAAGCAGTCCTCCGTCACCCTCGAGAAGGATCCCATCTTCGAGGGCGTGGAGGACGGAGCGAAGGTCGCCAGGTACCACTCCCTGGCCGCCGACCCCTCGACCATCCCTGGCTGCCTGAAGATAATCGCGAAGGCGGACGACGGGGAGGTCATGGCCGTGAAGCATGCGGATTATCCCGTGTACGGCCTGCAGTTCCATCCGGAATCCGTCATGACGCCTTCCGGTAAGACCATACTCGCCAACTTCCTGAGGATCGCGGAGGGAAGGAAATGATCAAGGAGGCAATCATCAAACTCGTGAACAAGGGGGACCTCACCTACGACGAGGCGTACACCGTCATGAACGAGATCATGGACGGCGCCACCACCCCCACCCAGAACGCAGCCTTCCTGGCCGCGCTCACCACCAAGAACACCAGGACCGAGACCGAGGCGGAGATCGCGGGATGCGCCGCCGCCATGCGCTCCCACGCCCTGAAGGTGGAGCACCCCTACAAGGTGCTCGACATCGTCGGTACCGGCGGTGACGGGGCCAACACGTTCAACATCTCCACCACCTCCTCCTTCGTCATATCCGCGGGAGGCACCAAGGTGGCCAAGCACGGCAACCGCGCGGCATCCTCCAAATCCGGTGCCGCGGACTGCCTCGAGGCCCTCGGCATCAACCTCGACCAGCCTCCCGAGAAGGCGGTCAGGCTCCTAGAGGACCCCGGCATGTGCTTCATGTTCGCGCAGAGGTACCACGCCTCGATGAAGTATGTGGGCCCCATCAGGAAGGAGCTCGGCTTCCGCACGGTGTTCAACATCCTCGGTCCGCTCACCAATCCCGCCAGTCCCTCCTACCAGGTCCTCGGAGTGTACGACGTCCTGCTCGTCAACCCTCTGGCACATGTGCTCTCACAGCTCGGGGTGGAGAGCGGTATGGTGGTCTACGGCATGGACGGGCTCGACGAGTTCTCCCCCGTGGGACCCACCAGGATCTGCGACTTCAGGGGCGGCAGGTTCGACACCTACACCATCGACCCCGAGGACCTCGGCATCACCCGCTGCTCCAAGAAGGACATCGAGGGCGGGGACCCCGAGGAGAATGCCCGCATGACTCTCGACATCCTCGAGGGGAAGAAGGGCCCGAGGTACGACACCGTCCTCCTCAACGCGGGAGCGGGACTCTACGTCAGCGGGAAGGCTTCCACCATCAGGGACGGCATGGAGCTGGCGGACAAGCTCATCGCCGACGGCAGGGCATACGAACAGTACGAGAGATTCAGGGCGGCGTCCAACCAATGAGCGGCAATATCCTGAGGACCCTGGCCGACAACGCCAGGATCCGCGTCCAGAACTCCATGAAGGTCGTCTCCCCCAGCGAGATGGCCAACCTGGCCAAGAAGATGGACTGCGACACCGGGTTCCCCTTCGAGAAGGCTCTGAAGGCCGAAGGGATGAGCTTCATCTGCGAGTGCAAGAAAGCCTCCCCGTCGAAGGGCGTCATCGCCCCCGAGTTCCCCTATCTGCAGATCGCCAGGGAATACGAGCAGGCGGGTGCGGCGGCCATCTCCGTCCTCACCGAGCCCACCAAGTTCCTCGGAGAAGGGAGGTTCCTGAAGGACATCTCCGAGAATGTATCCGTCCCCTGTCTCCGCAAGGACTTCATCGTCGACGAGTACATGATCTACGAGGCCAAGACCCTCGGTGCTTCTGCAGTGCTCTTGATCGCGGCGCTGCTCAACGAGGAGGACCTCAGGAGGTTCGTGAAGATCACCCACGGGCTCGGCATGACCGCGTTCGTGGAGACCCGCACCGCCTCCGAGATAGACATGGCGGTCAGGGCCGGCGCGAGGGTCATCGGGGTCAACAACCGCGACCTCAGGGACTTCTCGGTCGACATCAGGACCTGCCTCATGCTGAGGCAGCACGTCCCCTCCGACATCATCTTCGTGGCCGAGAGCGGGATCTCCACCAGGGAGGACGTGGAGCGCCTGGAGAAGGCGGGCGTTGATGCCGTTCTCATCGGCGAGACACTCATGCGCGCACCCGACAGGAAGAAGGCACTGGCGGAACTGAGGGGGTCCCCGTGACCGCCGTCAAGTTCTGCGGCATGATGCGCCCGGAGGACATCGAGGCCTGCAACAGGCTCCGTCCCGAGTACGCGGGTTTCGTCTTCTGGGATATGAGCAGACGCTGCATCTCCAGGGACGAGGCGGGAGTGCTCATCACGGGATTGGACAGATCCGTCATCCCCGTCGGCGTGTTCCGCGACCAACCCCTCCCGGATATCACCGCCGCGGCGGAGACCGGCATCCGCATGGTGCAGCTGCACGGTTCGGAGGACCAGGAGTTCATAGACAAGGTGAAGGAGAGGACCGGGCTCCCGGTCATCAAGGCTTTCACGGTCAAGGATGC
>CADAGG010000024.1:0-7216 GCA_902787415.1 methanogenic archaeon | reverse complement strand
ATCATGTTCGACAGCGGCGCCGGGAGCGGGGTCAGATCGGACTGGTCCCTGCTCAGGGATGTGAAGGAACCCTACTTCCTCGCGGGAGGCCTGGACGCAGGCAACGTTGGGGAAGCGATAAAAGAGCTGCACCCATACGCGGTGGACGTCAGCTCAGGCATTGAGACGGGCGGGCGCAAGGACCCCGCCAAGATGGAACAATTCATGGAGGCCGTCCGCAGGGCGGACCTCGCTTACAGGAAGGAAGAGATATGACCAACCCGAACGGAAGATTCGGAGAATACGGCGGACAGTACATGCCGGAGACCCTCATGAGCGCGGTCATCGAGCTCGAGGAGGCGTACAACAGGTACAAGGACGACCCCGAATTCAACAGGGAACTGAACGAGCTGCTCACCGAGTACGCCAACCGTCCGAGCAGGCTGTACTACGCGAAGAAGATGACCGAGGACCTCGGAGGTGCGAAGATCTACCTCAAGAGGGAGGACCTCAACCACACCGGCGCGCACAAGATAAACAATGTGCTGGGACAGGCGCTCCTGGCGAAGAAGATGGGCAAGACCAGGCTCATCGCCGAGACCGGCGCGGGACAGCACGGGGTGGCCACCGCCACCGCCGCGGCGCTGCTCGGCATGGAGTGCCTCGTGTACATGGGCGTGGAGGACATGGAGAGGCAGAAGCTCAACGTGTACCGCATGCGCCTGCTCGGAGCGGAGGTCAGGGGAGTGGAGACCGGTACCGGCACCCTCAAGGACGCCGTCTCGCAGTGCATGAGGGAATGGACCACCCGCATCGCCGACACCCATTACTGCCTCGGTTCCGTCATGGGCCCCCATCCCTTCCCCACCATCGTGAGGGATTTCCAGGCAGTCATCGGCAGGGAGATCAGGCAGCAGATCCTCGAGAAGGAGGGCCGTCTGCCCGACATGCTCATCGCCTGCGTCGGAGGAGGCTCCAACGCCATCGGAACCTTCTACGACTTCATCAAGGACAAAAATGTGGAACTTGTCGGTGCCGAGGCCGCGGGAAAGGGCATCGACACGCCCCTCACGGCAGCCACCATGAACACCGGCTCGGTCGGCATCTTCCACGGCATGAAATCGTACTTCTGCCAGGACAAGTACGGTCAGATCGCCCCCGTCTACTCCATATCCGCGGGACTGGACTACCCCGGGATCGGTCCCGAGCACGCATGGCTCTCCGACATCGGCAGGGCGAAGTACGTGGCGGTCACCGACGAGGAGGCCGTGCAGGCCTTCGAGTACCTCTCCCGCACGGAGGGCATCATCCCCGCCATCGAGTCGGCGCACGCCCTGGCGTATGCCATCAAGATTGCGCCCACGATGGATAAGGACAAGATCATAGTGGTCACCGTCTCCGGGCGCGGGGACAAGGACGTGGCCGCCATCGCCAGGTACAGAGGGGAGGATCTCCATGAGTGAGCTCGCCAAGGCATTCGACCACGGCAAGGCGTTCATCGCCTTCGTCACCTGCGGCGACCCCGACCTGGAGACCACCGGCAAGGTCGTCAGGGCGATGGCGGAGAACGGGGCCGACCTCATCGAGCTCGGCATACCGTTCTCGGACCCCACCGCGGAGGGACCCGTCATCATGGGCGCCGACAAGCGCGCACTGGACGGCGGGGTCACCACCGACGACATCTTCGAGTTCACCAAGGAGCTCAGGAAGGACGTGAAGATCCCCATGCTCTACATGACCTACGCCAACGTGGTGTTCCACTACGGGGCGGAGGAGTTCTGCAGGAAGGCCTCCGAGGCAGGCGTCAGCGGACTCATCCTCCCCGACGTCCCGTTCGAGGAGAAGGCGGACTTCGACAGCATGTGCCAGAAGTACGGGATCGACCTCGTCTCCATGGTCGCCCCGACCTCCGAGAGCAGGATCGCCACCATCGTCTCCGAGGCCCGCGGCTTCGTATATGTGGTATCCTCCCTGGGAGTCACCGGCACCAGGACCAGCATCACCACCGACCTGAAACCCATGATCGACCTCATCCGCAGGAACACCGACATCCCCTGCGCCATCGGTTTCGGCATCTCCACCCCGGAGCAGTGCAGGGACATGGCCGCCTTGGCAGACGGCGCCATCGTGGGCAGCGCCATCGTCAAGATCATCGCCGAGCACGGGCGCGACTCCGCCGGCCCGGTGGGAGAATACGTCAGATCCATGACACAAGGTCTTAAAAACCCCTGAAACGGCTCCGTCGGACAGTCTGGGTACGCGCTACCCTATAAATAGTTAAAACTCCATTGTCCGACAGGTGCCTATTCATGGTTAACAATATTAAAATCGGTATCACAGGTCTTCCCGGTTCGGGCAAGACGTACACGTTAAAGCGTGTTATCGAGATGTTAACCAATGATGACGAGGACCTCACCATCGGCGGTATGATCGACGAGAAGATCACCGACGGAAGGCGCGAGGTAGCGGTCAAGGTGCGCAACATCCTGAGCGGCGAGGAGGTAGTCTTCGCCAACCCTGAGAACGAGAGCAAGATCACCGTAGGCAACCTCGGTGTGGACCTCTCGCTCTTCGAGTCCGTGGCCATCGATGCCATCAGGAACGCCTGCGAAACCTGCGACCTGATCATTATCGACGAGGTAGGGAAGGTCGAGGTCGAAAGCCAGGCCTTCGTGGACGTGGTCAAGGAGGCGCTCGAGTTCGACAAGCCCATGATCATCACCCTCCACAAGAAATCCAGGAACCCCCTCCTGCAGGACATCAGGAGGAGGGACGACGTGAGGATCCTTGAGGTGACGCCCACCAACAGGAACATCCTGCCCTACAAGATTGTCAAACTGATGAACGGTGAAAGCATTTGATCCCTCCGGGAACCGTCATCACCGAAGGACAGACCAAGCTCCTGGTCCCCGAATCCCATTCAGTCAACGGCCCCGGCAAGATCAACGCCGGCTCCGTATTCTTCAACGAGCAGATGGCCTTCAACCGCGACGTGAGCATCATGCTGCTGAAGGCCCTCAAAAGACCCAGCATGACAGTTGCCGACGCTATGACCGCCACCGGCAGCAGGGCCGTGAGGATAGCCAACGAGGTCCCCGGGACCGAGGTGGTGGCCAACGACTACGACGCCAACGCCATCCCCTACATCGAGGCGAACATCGAGCTCAACAGCCTCTCCAACGTCAGGGCGAACCATGCGAACATGCATGTCCTGTTCGCCGACGAGTCCTTCGACTACGTGGACCTCGACCCCTTCGGGTCGCCGTCCCTTTTCATACAATCTGCCATCAGGGGCACCCGCAAGAAGGGGATCCTCGCGGTGACCGCCACCGATACTGCTCCCCTCGCCGGGGCTCAGGCGCCCAAGTGCAGGCGCAGGTATCAGTGTGAGCCCATCAGGGGATACATGTGCCATGAGGGAGGACTGCGCATCCTCCTGTGCACCATCGCCCGCGAGATGGGCAAGTTCGACATGGGCATGAGGCCCATCCTCTCGTTCAGCGCAGACCACTATTACAGGGCGTTCGTGCAGATCGAGAGCGGAACGGCCGCCTGCGACAGGATGCTCGACCAGCTCGGCTACATGAGGTATGACATGGACACTCTCGAGAGGGAGGCCGTGCGCGAGTACGACTCCGAGCACAGGCTGGGACCTTTCTGGCTGGGCCCCCTGTTCGACAAGGAGCTCCTCAAGGAGATGTCCCCCGAGGGCACCGCCCGCGAGAGGAAGTGCACCAAGACCCTCGACATATGGCGCAATGAGATCGACTCCGTCCCCTTCGTCTACGACATGAGCGAGCTCTCGTCGTTCACCAAGCTCTCGCCCCCGAACCTCGACCTCCTCATCGAGAGGATGAACGAGCTCGGACCTACCTCCAAGACCCATTTCTCACCCACGTCCTTCGTCACGGAGCTCCCGCTGAAGGACGTCCTCGCAGTCTACCGCGAGATAGGCCACGAGACCCCTCCGCCCGTGAAAAGAGACTGAAAGTGTATCCAGTCCGCCCCACAACCTATAAAGGAATAGACCTATCCACGTGCGATTACTTATGCCCAGCCTAGCAGTCATCGGTGCCCAATGGGGCGACGAAGGTAAAGGAAAGATTATCGACTACCTCGACGAGAAGGCAGATCTCATCGTCCGTTTCCAGGGAGGGAACAACGCCGGACACACCATCGTGGTCGGCGACAAGGTGTTCAAGCTCCACGGACTCCCCTCCGGCGTCGTGAGGCCCGGGAAGCTCGCGGTCATCGGCAACGGTACCGTGGTGAACATCGAGGAGCTCCTCGGAGAGATTGAGGAGGTCGAGAAACAGGGCGGAAGCGTTGACGGCCTGAGGATCTCCGACAGGGCCGCCCTCATCATGAACTATCACAAGAAGCTCGACGGCGCCGAGGAGAAGTACCGCGGCAACAAGCCCGTCGGAACCACCAAGAAGGGAATCGGACCCTGCTACCAGGACAAGATCGCCAGGATCGGCTTCAGGGCCGGCGACCTGCTGGAGAAGGAGACCCTCGAGGAGAAGATCTCCCTGCTCCTCCCTTACAAGAAGGACCTCATGAACATGCTCGATGCCGAGGGATGCAGCTGCACCGTGGAGTCCCTGCTCGACAAGATGACCGGCTGGGGAGAGAAGCTCGGCAAGTACATCGTCGACACCGGCGTCCTCATCAACGAGTCCCTCGACGAGGGCAAGAACGTCATGCTCGAGGGTGCCCAGGGCGCCATGCTCGACATCGACCACGGAACCTACCCCTTCGTCACCTCCTCGTCCACCACCGGCGGAGGGATCTGCACCGGTTCCGGAATCGCCCCCAGCAGGCTCAACCACTGCATGGGAGTCGTCAAGGCCTACACCACCCGCGTCGGAGAGGGTCCCTTCGTGACCGAGCTCCACGGCGAGGAGGAGGAGATCCTCCAGAAGAAGGGCGGAGAGTTCGGAGTCACCACCGGCAGGGGAAGGAGGTGCGGATGGCTCGACCTCGTCGTCGTCAACCACGCCAAGACCCTCTGCGGATTCGACTCCATGGCCGTTACCAAGCTCGACGTCCTCAACGACTATGCCGAGCTCCCCGTCTGCGTAGGATACGAGATCGACGGAAAGGTCACCAAGCACTTCCCCGCCTCCATCAGGAAGCTCGAGAACGCCAAGCCCGTCTACAAGGTCCTCAAGGGATGGAAGGGCTGGAACGACACCGAGGCCCTCGTGAAGGACGGTTACGACGCCCTGCCCGCCGAGATGAAGGACTACGTGTCCTTCATGGAGAAGGAGACCGGCATCCCCGCCGACATCATCTCCGTGGGCCCCAAGAGGGACCAGACCATCGCCCGCAAGAGCGACTGGTGGAACTGATAACCCCCGATCCCTAAGCCCGCCGTCCGGAACCCGGGCGGCGGACTCCGCCAAAGGAGGATATATTGCTAGCAAGAACCTGGACCGCAATCGGAATCTGCACCTCCGTCCTTCTTGCCGTTCTTCTCCTCCTGTCCATCAACACGGTATTCTTCACCGACATCGTGATCCCCCACAACCTCATCCGCGGGGACATCGTCGCGGACCTCATCAGCATCATCCTCTGCAACGTGATCTTCCTGGCGGTCTTCCTCGACAGAAGGGACGACAGCGCCAACCGCGTGTTCCTGTTCCTGCTGTCGATCGAGGCGGTCCTGCTGTTCTCCGATCCTACCTGTGCGTCATGGCGATGATCACGTTCTACTGGGTGCTGCTCAGGGCACTCTACAAGCCGTTCGGCAGGGAGATGGCCCGCTTCGGGAGGATCGTCGCTGTCCTGGCGGCGGCCGGTGCCCTGCTGATCCTCACCAACCCTCTCACCGGGCTCTACTTCACCATAGGTCCAGACGGGGTGTACCATCGTTCCGACACCTTCCTCCTGTCCCTCATAGCCCCCAACCTCATCGGTATCGTCGAGGTCTACTGCATCCTGAAGTTCGAAAGCAGGCCCCGCAGGAAGCTCGTGTTCCTCAGCTACATCCTGCTCTCCTGGTGCCCCGCAGGAAGCTCGTGTTCCTCAGCTACATCCTGCTCTCCTGGTCCGCCATGGTGGTCCAGTTCTTCAACTACGGTATCTCCCTCCAGTACATCTCGTTCATGTTCTCCTTCGTCCTGATGTACGCGAACATCTACCTGGACCGCGGCACCGAGCTCATCGCCAACGAGGCCAAGATGAACGAGCAGACCGCGGCCATCATGGTCTCCCAGATCCAGCCGCACTTCCTCTACAACGCCCTGACGTCCATCATGAACATCAAGGGCAATCCGCCCCGCACCCGCGACGCCATCGCCGAGTTCGGGAGCTACCTCCGCTCTAACCTCGACTCCCTCGCCACCACCAACCCGGTCCCGGTGCAGAGGGAGATAGAGCACGTGGAGACCTACGTCTATCTGAGGCAGCTGAAGTTCGGCGACCGCCTGAAGGTGAACTACGACATCCAGGACACTGCGTTCTTCCTGCCGCCCCAGACCATCAAGACCATCATCGGGGCCATGATCGAGTACAACCTGGAGAAGGAGAACGTGCCTCTCACCATCACCCTCTCCACCAAGGACACCGAGAGGGGCCATGTGGTCATACTGCACAACGACTCCATCACCTCCATGGCGCGCAGTTACGTCCGCGACAGGAACAACCCCGCCATCGCCGCCATGGTGAGCCGTCTCGACTTCATGGTCGGAGGCAGCCTCAGGAACGTCGACGACAGCAGGGGCGGCTCCTCGGTCGAGATCCTCATCCCGCATCACAGGAGGCCGTCTCAGTGATAGACTACCGCCTGTGGCACCCCATCTGCCTGGCCATCATCCTGGGTATGCTGGGTATATCGGCCTACTGCCTCATCCTCCTCGCACCCTACGACGATGCGTGGAGCGGGGAGGCCGTCACCTTCATGACCGGCGACGCCATGGCCATGGTCCTGTGCCTGATCCTCTTCGCCTCCATCTACATGGACAAGAAAATAGGTCTCGACATGCTGTTCTTCATGTGCCTGCTCTCGCTGGAGTTCATCCTCCTGCTAACTGAGTTCCAGCGCATGTATGTAGAGACCTACGACCCCTCCAGTCAGGTCGTGTGGATCTCCTACCTTATCGGCAACAGCATCTTCCCCGTACTCGTCTGGGTCTTCGGAAACTACGAGAGGACTGCGTTGGACGTCACGAAGGAGCAGTACCGTCCCTACGGCATCCTCCTGAACATCCTGCTGATCATAATCACCGCCATG
>CADAGG010000023.1 GCA_902787415.1 methanogenic archaeon | reverse complement strand
TCGTTGATCCGCTCGACCGACGCGGGTATCCTCAAGGCCCTCAGGGAAGAGCATCCTTCGAAGGCACCGAACTCGACGGTCTCCAGGTCCTCGGGCAGGACGACCTCCTCCAGAGAGGAGCATCCGCAGAACATCTCCCCCTTCAGGATCCTGTCCCTGAAGCGCACTCCGTGGCGGGCCTCCTCATGGGCGATGGTGACCGAACGAAGCTCCCTGCAGTCCTTGAAAGCAGCGACATCGATCGATCTCACCGTTGCGGGGATGACGACCGAGGCGACCCTGCTGCCGCGGAAGGCATCCCTCCCGATCTCGACCACGGAATCGGGCACGGTGAATGCACCTTCGGTGCCGCCGGGCACGGATATGAGCACGGAGCGGGGGCGGTTGTAGAGGACGCCGTCCGCCGAGGAGTACACGGAGCTGAACGGGCTCACCTCTATCTCCTTCATGGAGGAGCATCCCGCGAAGGGATTGCCCGCCACGCGGAGCACCTTCTCGGTGAGGGAAATCCTCACCAGCGACGAGCAGCCGAAGAACGCCCTCTCCCCCACGGAACGGAGGACCGGCGAGGTCTCGAAGGAGATCAGCGACGAGCATCCCTCGAAGCAGCAGTAGTCGATGACCTCCACGCATCCTCCGAGGACGACCCTCCTCAGTTTGACGCAGTCCTCGAAGGCGTATCCGCCTATGGACCTCAGGTGGCGCCCGAAACTGACCTTCTCCAGCGACCTGCAGGAGCAGAAAGCGAGAGCGTCGATGTGCTCCACCGAATCGGGGATGTCGATCTCCACCAGGTCCGAGGTGTGGAATGCCTCGGGGCCGATGGAGGTGATGTTGCCTTCGAATGATACCCGGGTGAAGTCCTCGTAGTACCACGGGATGTCGAGCCTGTCCTTCTCCTCGTCGCGGAGGAAGGTCATGTCCCCCTTGCCGCGCAGATAGAGGGTGTCGTCACGGATCTCCCAAGAAATGTCCGCTCCTTCGAAGACAGGCTCCATGGGAGTCCCATCGTCCTCGCCGTAGAAGTATCTTCGCAGTCGCTATATGGACGATTTTTGCCATGTTGCGACCAACCTATTTACGGACATGTTTGGATTTCGAACATATTCGTGCTTTGTTTATATAGAAAATGCAATTGAATACAATGGATTAATTTTTCATCCGACCTTATTTATAATTTTCGCCTGATGGATGGATGATATAACCACATTTATATACTAGCGGAGGGATTACTGTAACAGTCAAACTGATTTGTTTTCCTCTGCCGGGGCGCCAACCCCGGCCCTCCAATCTTCACTCCTTGCCTTCGAGGCGCCTGTTCAGTCTCGCGAAACTGATGGCCTTGTCGTCATAAGGACTGAATTCGCTCATGAGGAGATTGAGCTCTTCGAAGGTGTAGCCGGTGCCGACCAGGGAGCATTCCTTCTCGGTGCAGTGCTCCTTCTGCCTGATGGCCCACTCGAAGATCTTCTTCTCGTCCGCCTCTTTGAGGGGGATCGAGATTCCGATGTTGTCGAGGTTGTTCCTGATGATCCTGAGGGAGCTTTCGCTGACCTCCAAAAGTTCGGGTTTCTTCAACGACCACGATGCCATTTCTCTCTCCTCATGTACGGAAGGAATCGCAGACTAATAACGATTCTCCGAACATGGTTTTCCCGAGGGGAGGAACCCCTCAGGAGACCCCGTTCTCCTCCAGGGCGAACACCGCTCCGACCCACTTCCGGCGGAGGTTCTTCTCGATCCTGCGGGTGACGTCGTGGCGGACGATCTCGCGGTATTCCGAGGCGAACTCGCGGAGCGCCTTCCTGTCGTCGGCCTTGACCGTGGAGATGCTGTCGATGGCCGCTATGCGGGAATCGTCGTCGGAGGTGCCGAGGCCGGCGTCCATGACGGAGCAGAACCTCTTCCACAGGGCGGTGACGAACAGCAGGGTGTTCTCCTCTGCCTGTATGTCGCGGCGGTTCTTCAGCTGCTTCTTGGAGCGTGCCATGCCCGCCACGGTGGCGTAGATGGGCTTGAGCCTCAGCAGTTCGAGGTAGTCGTCGTTGGTGGCGATCACCGGGTACTGCTTCTCGATCTCCTCCAGGGAGGAGTAGAGGTCGTCGAAGGCGTGGACGAGTATCTTGGAGGTATCGGGGGTGATGAGCTCGAGCTTGCAGTCGTACTTGGCGGAGGCGAAGATGTTGGTGTGGGTCTTGACGGCCTTGAACGAATCCGCCGCCAGGACCACCGACTTGCAGAAGTCGGATTCCGCCGAGATGGTCTCGTGCTTCATGATGGTCTTCATCACGGAGCGGGCGAGACCCGATTGTGCCAGCACGGTATATCTGCCTATTCCGTTGACCAGCGCCCAGTCGGCCACGTTGATCAGCTTCTGCCTCTTCATGAGGATCTCGATGAGCTTCTTGCCCTCGAGGACGAATCCTCTCCTGAGGCAGATGTCGAAGAAGTCGAAGACGTACTTCATGTCGACGCTGCGGTTGACCCTGTCGCACAGGATGTCCTCCAGATCGGCCTCCAGGTTGGGTCTCCAGATCTTGGAGTCGAGCTTGTTGAGGCTGTTGAGGGTCTCCCTGAGCTTGTCCAGGTCCCCGTCCTTGAGGTGGGCGGCGATCCTGTCGGAGAACAGGGCGGGGTCGCGGGTCCTGCGGGAGATCTTGTTCAGCCTGTCGAGGTCGCTGTCGGACATGTGCAGGTTGGCGGTGGCCGCCTGGATGCACTTCCTGATCTCCCATCCGTTGATCTTCTGCACCGCGATGACCTCGCCGGTGCGGGTGCCCTCGAATCCCTTGACGGAGATTTCCCGCCTGGTGAACCAGTACTTGTAACCTACCGAGGGCTGCTCGATGACGACGGCGTCGCAGCCTATCTCCTCGGGCAGTCTGGCACTTACGGGATCCTGCACGTTCTTGAGGTTGCTTCCGTAGAGGAAGAGGCCCTCCGGGGTCTGGAAGTCCTTGGGCAGGACGCATTGTGTCAGCCCCTCGGGAGGGACCGAGGTCCAGGTCTTCACCTCGAACTTGTTGGCGGGGTTGAACCTGAAGGTCTCCTTGTCCACGGCCTTGAGGATGTCGTCGCCGGTGAAGTCCTTGGAGAACGCCTCCATGTCGATACCCGACGCGTCGGCATTGACCTCGAAGCGGCCGGTGGGGATGTCGAAGTACAGGTAGACCGGCTGGGCGTACTTGAACGACTTCTCGCCCGCCTCGACGACCTTCCCCTCGGAGTCCTTCTTCTCGCGCTTGACCTTGGCGGGCTTGACCTCTGCGTTCTCGGAGAGCTTGAAGTATCCCTTGTGGGACCTGACGAAGCCGGTAAGCTCCTCGGGGTCGACGTGGGCGACGACCCTCATGGGGCGGAGCTCCTCCATGTCCCTGCCCTTCTCGAACCTGACGGTCCTCGAGGGGAAGAACAGCATCCTCTCGTCGACGGTGCCGTTCCTGTCGGTGACGAAGCCGGAGTCGTAGAAGGGCCTCGCCTCGGGCCTGATCTTGATCCTCTTGATGGAGGTGTTCTTGCTGAGCCCCTCGGTCTCCACGCGGACCATGTTCCTCTCCTCCAGCTGCCTGATCTCGCCGATGATGAAGGGGAGCAGGTCGAGGGACACGGAGAAGATGCTCAGCACGTCGGAGATCTTCAGGTCGGCGGAGGTCTCCTCGCCGTAACCGATCATCTTCAGGAGCATGTACTCCAGTCCGGACGCCCTCTTCTTCTCGAGGTAGTCCGCCGTGAAGGAGAACCTGGTGGCGGTCATGGGCAGGGTGATCCTGACGTCCTCGTTCATTCCTCCACCTCCATTACGTCGTCGGAGGTGAGATACCCTCCGCTCTCCTTCACGCGGTCGATGATCTCCTTGTACACGGGGCGGGGCTCGCCCTGTCCGTCGAGGTCGATCTCCTCCTGCTCCAGGGATTCCGCGTTGCCCACCAGCACCAGGAGCCTCCTGGCACGGCTCATGGCGACGTTGATCCTCCTGAAGTCGGAGATGAAGGTGGACCTGCCGGTCCTGACGAGGGAGAGGATGATGATGTCCCTCTCGTCTCCCTGGAAATCGTCCACGGACTTGACGGCGAACTTCTCCTCGCCGAAGCTCCTGAACTTGGAGGGGATGCCGCGCTTGCGCAGCCTCTCGTAGATCTGGTCGGTCTGCTTCCTGATCAGTCTCGCCTGAGCGGCGTAGGGGGTGATGATGCCCAGGGACATCTTGTCGGATTCGGATGCCTTCTCTATCTCCCTTCCGCTGCCGTCCGTGGCGCAGCGGTCCTCCAGGAGGTTCACCATGCGGGTGACTACGTCGGCCTCGAGCTGGTTCTCGAATGAGGTGCTTCCCTGCTGCATGGACTCGCTTCCGCGGCAGTCGATGAAGATTACCGAGTTCTTCTCGTCGACGATGTTGCGTTCCTTGCCGGGGATGAGCAGACGGTGGGCCTTGTCCTCGTCGCGGCAGCCCATCTCCAGGCTGTCGCCGTAGAACCTGTTGATGGCGCCCATGATCTGCGAGGCCATACGGTACTGCTGCCTGAGCATGATCTTGGACTGGTCGGGGGCCGTTTCGAACAGAGTCTTGAACAGGGGCTCGGTGTACATCTTCTTGAAGCGCTCCTCCCTCTCCACGATGGGGTCGTCGGGGGAGACGGTGTTCTTGTCGTACTTGACGTTGTAGATGGGGGGAAGCTGCTTGTGGTCGCCGACCATGATGATGCTCTTTCCGGAGAGGATGGGTCTCAGCAGCTCGGGGAAGGGCACCTTGGAGACCTCGTCGATGATGACCACGTCGATGCCCATGGTGGTTACGTCGAGGTACACGTTGTCCTCGTCGCCCTCGGTGTCGACCATGGTCCTTCCCTCGGCGGTACAGGTGATGCCGACAACATTGACAAAATTCCTGAGCTCCTTCATCAGACGGTCGTGGTCGTTCTTATCGACGCCCTCCTCTTCGAGATAGCGGATGATGTCCTCGTAGGTCCTGCGGGACAGCTCGACATCCTTGTCGTCGAGGGAGTAGATGGTCTCCACCCTCCTCTCGAGGATGTCGTAGGCCTCGTCCAAAGTGGTGAACTTCTCCGATATACCCAGATCGTTGAAAAGCGATTGAATTTCGTGTGCTAGAGCCTCGGATGCGCGGAGGTATTCCCGATAGGTCTTCTCCTGCTCTATGTCGGAGATCTCGTCCTTCACCTCGGCGATCTTCCTGAGCAGCTCCTCGTCGGATTCGGAGTTGGGGTCCTCGGAGGAGTACCTGTCGATGCGGGCCTCGATCTTGCGTCTGACCTTCTCCCTGATGCGGGCGAGCCTGTCGCGGATCTCCGGCAGGGAGGAGGGCAGGTCGGCGCCGAACCTGTGCAGGAGGACGAAGTCCTCGGTCTGCAGGTTGGCAGCCTCCACCATGGAATCGATCTCTCCCTGGATGGCGGTCTTGTCGGCCTCCTCTTTGGCGCGGCACAGCCTGATGTAGAGGTCGGCGTAGGGGCGGTTCTCCTCGATGAGGTTGATCTGGCGGAAGAACTCGTCCTCGGAGAGCGCCATGATCGCTGCGCAGTATCCGTACCTGCCGAACACCTTGCCCTCCAGTTCGCTCTCCCCGTCCCTGCGCCTGCTCTTGGTGGCCAGTACGACGGAGTCGCGGAAGAGGTCCTTGATCTCCTTGCTGTGCTCGTTGTAGGTGGTGAGCTCGTACTGGTCGATGGACTCCAGGGACTTCCTGAGCATGAACAGCTTGGAGCGCCTGCCGTCGGCGGCCCTGCGGTTGCTCTCCAGCTTCTGGGAGAGGGTGGCCAGGTCGAGGCGGTCGTCCTCGATGTCCATCAGCTCGTCCTCGGCGTCCTCCTTGGCGTCGCAGTACTCCTTGTACAGGTCCTTGGTGCGGTCGAACCTGGTCTCCACGGAGTACTTCTTCTTGGGGTCGGAGTACAGTCCGATCTGGTTCTCGAGTGAATTGGCGGTGTTGCGGTAGAAGTTGGAGACGATGGACTCCAGCTCGTAGTCGCTGCTCCTTCCCTCGGACATCAGGCGGACGGGCCTGATGAGGGGGTTCTTCAGCAGCCTGTCGAAGGCGTTGTCGATGGCCTTGTTGTTCTGACTGGTGATGAGTACCTTCCTTCCCCTGAGGACCTCCTGCGTGGTGATCTCGGAGATGACCTGGGTCTTTCCGGTGCCGGGAGGACCCTGGATCAGGTACAGGCCGTCGCTGTTGACGGCCTCCTCCACCGCACGCCTCTGCAGGTCGTTGAAGTTCTTTCCGAAGAAGTGCCCGATGGGCGTGACGTCTCCCAGGCGGGTGTCGCTGGTGGAGAACAGGTAGGATGCGAGGTAGGGGTTGGCGACCTCCCCGTTCTTGAACGATTCGAGGGCGTCCATCTGACGGGTGATGTTGGTCTGGGTACCGGTCTGGTCGGCCACGATCTTGTACTGGCTGCCCTTCTCGAAGAACTTCTGCCTCTGGTAGTACTCCTCCAGGAGGTAGGCTCCCGCGGGCAGGGGGATCTCGAAGAACACGGTGAGGGTGCTCTTGTCCGCACCCTTGTAGAGCTCCTCCATCTCGCGGCCGAAGGCGGCCTCTATCTCGGCGCGCCTCTGTTTCCTGACGGGGCCGAGGGTCTTCTCGGCCTCCATCCTGAAGGATCCGCGGCGTTCCGCCACCAGCTCCGCCCTCCTCTGGTTGCGGAACCTCTCCTTCACGGCCTCGAAGCACTCCTCCGGGGAGATGGATTCGTAGGCCTCCTTCCAGTTCCTGCCGCCGTCGCTCTCGTCGTCGGCGCGGTTCTTGCGCTCCTCCTCCGCCTCCTCGGCGAGGGTGTCGGTGATCGATTCGATGTAGGCCTCTATGTCAGCGGCCACGTTCTCCGAGGAGAGGAACTCGGAGGACATCCTGTCGACCTCCTCGTCGGCCTTCGCCCTGAGCTCGGAATCCAGCTGTGCCAGCGCTTCGTTCCTGCGTTCCTTGGCGGGCCTCACGGTCTCCTCCGGGAGCATGCCGGCGGGCTTGGCAGCCTGCAGGCGCTCGTTGCCCACGCGGGACATCCTGTGGGCTAGCTCCCTCTCCTTGCGGTCCATGGCGGCGTTGTTCTCCGCCAGGGCCCTGGCGGGGTCGATGATCTTGATGCCCATGGCGGTGAGCTTGTTGAACTTCTCCACGTACTTGGGGTCGTTCTCGAACAGCTGGTGCTCGATGGGATGGGTTATGCGGACGAGGAGACGCGCCTTGGCGTCGCTGCCGGTGCTGTCGATCCAGACCGCATCGGGGGTCTCCACGATGGGCTGGCGGTCGGTGACCGAGCCCGGGGGAAGGGGGACGGCCATGTAGAACTCGGGGCGCTCGATGCCGAATCCGCGGATCTCGCTCTCGTCGGCCTCCTGCCTCTCGGTGGTCAGGAAGTCGCTCCACTCGTTGAGCATGGAGATGACCGCTCCCGGGTCCTTCACGATGTACAGTTCGTTCAGTTCCTCGATGAGGTCAGGGGTGATGACCGACTTCATGTAGATGTTCTTGGGCTTGCCGTCGGCCAGCTCTCCCTTGGTGGTGTAGAAGCCCTCCATCCAGTTCCGGTCGAGGGAGTTGGAGGAGGAGTTGACCACCCTGCAGATGACGGCTGCGTCGATCTTCTTCTCGCCGTAGTGGGTGGATTTGTTCAGGACGGAGATACCTTTGACGATGAATTCCACGCGGGTGAACTTGGTCTCCGCCTTGGAGACGATGTCGCCCATGAGGACCAGGTCGTTGGTGTTGAGGGGGATGCGGATGGCCGCGTTCTCGAGTTCGAGGGGGAGGGGGGTGTCCTCGTCGGGATGCGTCTTGTAGAACGAGGGGTGGCAGATGTACATCGGCCTGACGGTCTTCTTCCTGGCGCGGTACAGGCAGTTGTAGATGAAGGTGATGAGCTCGCGGGACTTGGTGATGTCGTAGCTGAGCAGCTTGAACTGTTCGGTGAGGCTGTTCTTGAAGGGGGAGAAACGTTTGGACTGCTTGGGCTCCGCCCCCTGTCCGTGCCAGTACTCAGCGAAGTTCAGAACGATGGTACTCTGCTCCTCTGGCACATACTTCCTTGCCGCGTCGGTCTGGAGTGCGAACTTCTCCACCAGATCCGACGGATATCTGCTGCTCTTGAATTGTGTCTGCATAGCCTCCCCTTCCTCTTTCGCGTTTCGAACAAAAAACCAGAAAAGAAAAACGGTTGGAGCGGTATCGTTCTTTTTATATAAAAGGGGTAAGCCCGGAGGGTCACCTGGATATGTCCTTCAGGCTCTCGCCCTTGGTCTCCCTGCCGAACAGGGCCACCACAACGGCGACGGCGGCGAAGGCCAGGGCCAGGACCACGAACACCAGGACGAATCCCTGGTCGGATCCGTATGACTTGTAGAGCACGGGGACGATGAAGGGCGCGATGAACGCTCCCACGCGTCCGAAGGCGGATGCCCAGCCGTTGCCGGAACCGCGGACATCGGTGGGATAGACCTCGGGGGTGTAGGAGTAGACGGCTCCCCAGGCTCCGAGGGCGAAGAAGTACAGCAGGCATCCGAAGGCGAGGATCATCATCTCCGAGTCTGCGTGGCCGAAGAACCACGATGCGACGGCGGTACCGGCGAAGTAAAGGATCAGAGTGGGTTTGCGTCCCCACCTCTCGATCAGATATGCTGCGCTGAAGTATCCGGGCAGCTGTGCCAGACACATGATAACTGTGTATCCGAAGCTCTTGACGATGTCGAATCCCTGCTCGGTCAGGAAGGTGGGGGTCCACAGGACGAACCCGTAGTAGCCGAAGTTCACGCCGAACCATATCACCCAAACGACGGCGGTGGAGCGGAGGTTCTCCCTGCTCCAGAGGAGCCTGAACTCCTCGTACCAGGGCCTGCTCTCGCTGACCTCGGAGGATGAATCGTCAGGGCAGGGTTCTATGCCGGCCGCCCTCTCGAGTCCGGAGACGACCTTCTCCGCCTCCTCTCTCCTCCCGTTGACCTCCAGGAACCTGGGGGACTCGGGGACCTTGAAACGGAGGGCCGCCGCGAAGAGAGCGGGGACCGCACCGACGAAGAACGCGATGCGCCATCCGTGCGAGGGAATCAGCAGGAATGCCACGAGGGAGGCGGCCAGCCATCCCCAGGCCCAGAAGCTCTCGAGGATGACCACATTCCTTCCCCTGGACTTCAGGGGGGACAGCTCGCTGACGAGGGTGGCCGCCGCAGGCAGCTCCCCTCCCAATCCGAAGCCGGTGATGAAACGGAAGACGATCAGCATCCAGTATTCGGTGGCCAATCCGCACAGGAAGCTTCCGATGCTGTAGATCAGAAGCGTATAGAGGATGACGGTGCGCCTTCCCAATCTGTCGGAGATGGCCCCGGAGAGGGCGGCGCCAATCATCATTCCGAAGATTCCGGAGCTCGTCAGCCAGCTGAGCTGGTACTTGGAAAGGTCCCAGTCGGTGCCGATGGCGGCGATGACCCCGCTGACCATGCCCTGGTCCATGGCGTCGAACATCCACCCCACACCCACCAGCATTAGGATGACCCAGGTGGTGCGGGTCATGGGTAGCGATTCGATGCGCTGTGAGATGGTTGCCATGGGTCTTCAGATGGGCACAAACCGTCCCAAATATTATACTATCGCATTATCGCCAGGTAACATTACGTATGTTTATCCGTACGATGTTCAGATATGCTTTTGTATGCATGTCTGCTTTTTGTCTACATGAACAGATGCAACATTGACAGCATCCGTAGTTCCCGCAGAAGGGAATTGGCAGCCATCGCGGTAGCATTCGCGATGCTGGCGGTCGGCTGTCTCGTTCTGACAGATTGTTCCGATTTCTCTTCCGCGGAACCCACCGGCGGAAGCTGCGGAGACAGCCTAACATGGAGTTACAACGAGGGTTCGAAGACCCTTACCATCAGCGGTACAGGAGCCATGACCGATTATGCGGATTATGGTCCCTGGCACAGTTACGCTAACGTAATGACAGTCATCATCATCGAGGAAGGATGCACCCATGTCGGTAACAATGCGTTCCGCGGCCTCGGAGGTGTCAACTCCGTCACCCTGCCGGCCACAAGTCTGCAGTCTATTGGCGACAATGCCTTCTTGGCATGTTACCTTGTCCCCTCTTTCTCCATCGGAAAGAATGTATCCTCCATCGGCAGCGGAGCTTTCAACGGATGTACTGAACACCTCAATGCAATCACTGTCGATCCCGATAACACCCACTACTGCGATGTCGACGGAGTGCTCTTCACCAAGGACATGAAAACTCTCGTCAAGTTCCCTGACGGCAAGTATCAAGAGAACTATGATATTCCCGCAGGGGTCGTCACCGTATCCTCCGATGCGTTCCAGGACAACCAGCACATACAAAACATCTCAATTCCAGCCAGTGTCACCGCCATCCAGCCCAATGCTTTCTACCACAGCACGAGGCTTTCGAATCTGACCGTGGATGCCGGCAATGCCGTATACGTCTCTCAGGACGGGGCCCTGTTCAACAAGTCCCTGACCGAGCTTATTGTGTACCCGATGTCCAACAGCCGCACCTCCTACACCGTGCCCGACTCGGTCACCACGCTGAGCGCCAATGCGTTCTATGCCAACTTCTATCTGCAGAGCATCAACCTTCCTGCCAACCTGCAGCACATCGGAGGCCATGCCTTCGAGCTCACGCAGGGTCTGAACAGTATCACCCTTCCCGAGAAGGCCACCGATCTGGGAGAGGCGCTCTTCCTCAACTCCTGGGTTACTTCGGTCACTGTCGAGGCCAAGGTGGAGGCTCTCCCCGCCAGCACCTTCGCTTACAGCGGAATCACCGATGTGCGGCTGCCCAACACTCTCAAAAGCATCGGCGATTCGGCGTTTCTGAAATGTACCGAGTTGTGTGCTGTAACCATTCCCAATTCAGTCACCAGTATCGGCAACGCAGCGTTCAGTCAGTGCACCTCTCTTTCGACGGTCCATTTCCCCTCGTCGCTGAAGACCATCGGGCAGGATGCGTTCTCCGGCTGTACCGCACTGCCCCACGACGTCGCCCTCCCCGAGGGACTGACCACCATCGGACAGTCCGCTTTCTCGGGATGCACCAATACGAAGTTCGTTACTCTGCCCACTACCGTTAAGACCATCGGCGATTCCGCCTTCGCTGGATGCAGCAGTCTGCAGGCCATCAGTCTGCCCGAGGGACTCACTACTATCGGAGCACATGCATTCCAGAATTGCGGCCTCATGTCATACGTGGTCATTCCCGAAGGCGTCACCCATATTCACGACGGTGCATTCGACGGCTGCACCGTGCTGAGCGATATCTACATCCCTACCACCGTAACGACCTTCGGTACGGCCCTGTTCTCCCACGGATTCTATGACGGGGAGACCGAACTTACCATGGAACAGACCCTCGGGAAGACATTCTCGTACAGGTATGCAAAATATCAGCTGATGTCCGGAATCCTCTTGGATTCCATGGGAGGTTCACCTGTATGGCCCATTACCGGCGATGCCGGTTCCGCGGCTAATACCCCTGATTCCCCCTCCAAGGCAGGATGCAGGTTTGCTGGATGGTTCGCCGACAAGGAATGTACGACACCATATGTCTTCGACAAGATCCCCGCCGGCAGCACCTTCGTCTACGCCAAGTGGGACGAGATCAGTATCAGGCCCCCGGTGAACGACGACAGTCCCGCTAACTACGGCATCCCCATGGCGATCCTCGGAGCTGCCATTGTCGGCCTGGCACTGTTCTCCATTGCGGCCTCTCTGCGCCGTCCGTGAGGATTCAAACGATTTACACCCCGGGGGCCCCGGCCCCTGGGACATGCTTTATCAACCTTAGTCGAAACTAGTTTTAGCACTAGGTTTCGTCTGCAGTGCCCGTCCGTTACCGTCGGGCTATTCATCCCGTCATTCAGGGAAAGGGTTGCCGG
>CADAGG010000022.1 GCA_902787415.1 methanogenic archaeon | reverse complement strand
CCTCCACTATGGTGGGTGCTGCCTTCTTCGTGGCCGGACTCATCGCGCCCCACGGCATGGAGCACCCGCTCTCCGGACTGAGGAACATCAAGCACGGAAGGGGACTGGCCGCCCTCACCCCGGCGATTTATGAGCATTCCATCTCCGGGAACCCCGAGAGGTACGCATTCATCTCCCGCATTCTCGGCGGGAAGGACGAGAACGACTGCGGCATGGCCATCAGGAGGCTGCTCTCCCGCATCGATCTGGAGGTGTACCTCTCGGACGAGGGATTCACCGAGGACGATGTGGAGTGGCTGACAGACAGCTGCATGACGCTGTCCAAAGCGAGGCTCGAACTCAACCCCAAGCCCCTGGGCAGGGAAGAGGTCGCTGAAATCTACAGAGAAGTGATGTGAGCCGGGGGAATCCCCCGGCGGTTTCAGAGTTTCTTGGTGAGCTCGAAGGGAGTCACGTGGAGCGCCTTGTCGGCCTCCTTCTCGGTGAGTCCCGCTCCCAGCGCGACCACCTTGGCGGCAGCATCGTCCATGAGGTTCTCGGGCTGGTGGGTGTCGGAATCGACGACCATCATGGCCCCTACCTCGTGCGCCATATGGTACACGTGGCCGTTGGTGATGTTGTGTCCCGCACGGCCGGTGATCTCCAATGCGACGCCGTTGTCCTTGGCGAGCTGAGCCTCCTCGAGGGTGATGAATCCGGGATGTGCCAGCACGTCGATGTCGGGGTTCTCCACGGAGGCCCTGTTGGTGCCGGGCGCCACGGGTTCGGTGACGGTCTCGCCGTGCACGACGATCCATTTCGCACCGTACTGACGCGCTTTCTTGGCGACCTCTGCGATCTTCCTCGGGGGGACGTGGGTGATCTCCACGCCGGGGATGACCTTGCAGTAGTCCTCGCTGAGCTCGCACGCCTTGACGACGTTGGTCACCACCCACTCGACGTTGCTCATGTCGACGTGGTCGGTGATCGCTATCACCTCGTGTCCGAGGACCTGGGCCCTCCTGACGAGTTCCGCGGGGATGAGCTCCCCGTCGCTGTAGATGGAGTGGGTGTGAAGGTCTGCTCTGGGAATCATCTCAATGCCTCTCGCTGAGTTCCGAATATACCTTTCCGAGGTCGAGGTCCTCTTTGACGATTGCCACGAGGGTGTGGTAGATCAGGTCGGCGACCTCTCCCGCCAGGTCGGTCTGGTCGGGGTCGTTCTCGCGGTCCTTGATGGCGAGCACCACCTCGGCCGCCTCCTCGACGATCTTCTTGCACATCTTGGTCTCGTTGTTGAAGAGCTTGCAGGTGTAGCTCTCGTCGCAGGGGTTCTCCTTCCTGTCCCTGATGGTCCTGATGAGCTCGGGCAGGATGGCGGCGGTGTCGTCGGTGCTGCCGTAGACCAGCTTGTTGAAGCAGGAGGGGGTGCCGGTGTGGCAGGCGATGCCCCCGGCCTGGTCGACGCGCACCAGCAGGGTGTCGCTGTCGCAGTCGGCCTGGATGGATTTGATCTTCTGGACGTGGCCGGACTCCTCGCCCTTCTTCCACATCTTCTGCCTGCTGCGGCTCCAGAAGTGGGTGTAGCCGGTCTCGTACATGAGTTTCACGGCCTCCTCGTTGGAGTAGGCCATCATGAGGACCTCGTTGGTCCTGTAGTCCTGGACGATCACCGGGATGAGTCCGTCCTTGTTGTATGTTAGTTCCGGGATATCGGTCATCTTACTTCGATCCCCCTTTCTCTGAGGTAGTCGTGCACCTGCTGAACGGTGCACTCGTTGTAGTGGAATATGGATGCTGCCAGTGCGGCGGAGCAGTCGGTCTTCTCGAACACCTGGTAGATGTCCTCCATGTTGCCGCAGCCGCCGGAGGCGACGACGGGGATGTTGGTGGCGTCCACCACCGCCTTGGTGAGCGGGATGTCGTATCCCTTCTTGGTGCCGTCAGCGTCGATGGAGGTCAGCAGGATCTCTCCCGCTCCCAGATCCTCCGCTTTTCCGGCCCACTCGAGGGCGTCGATGCCGGTGGGCTCCTTTCCGCCTTTGACATAGACCTCCCAGCCCTTCTCGGTGCGCTTGGCGTCGATGGCGACCACGACGCACTGCCTGCCGTACCTCCTGGCGGATTCGGTGATCAGCTCGGGGTGGTAGACGGCGGCGGAGTTCATGGAGACCTTGTCCGCTCCCGCAAGCAGAGCGGCGTGGACGTCGTCGGCGGTCCTGATGCCGCCTCCGACGGTGAGGGGGACGAAGACCCTCTCGGCGGTCTCCCTCACGAGGTCGAGGGTGGTGCCCCTGGACTCCTGCGAGGCCGCGATGTCGAGGAAGGTGACCTCGTCGGCCCCTTCGAGACTGTACTTCTCGGCGAGGGCGGGGGGATAGCCCACGTCCCTCAGATTGACGAACTCGGTACCCTTGACGACCTTTCCGTCCTTGACGTCGAGGCAGGGGATGACCCTCTTGGCTAGAGCCAACTCAGTTCACCCTGACCGCGTCTTTGGTGCTGAGGAGCGCCTTCCTGGGTCTGGTGGCCGCGTTGAGCGACTTGCCGAGCGCTTTGAAGGATGCCTCGATGATGTGGTGGTCGTCGAATCCGCGGATCTCCACGATGTGGAGGGTGATGCCGGCGGACATGGCGAAGCTCCTGAAGAAGTGGGCGTAGTTGGGGTCGGGGCAGTCCGCCTCGCAGTAGGGGCGGTCCACCAGGTCGATCGCGACCATGACGAGGGCGTCGTCCATGGGCAGGATGCAGGATGCGGTCCTCTCCACGGGGGCGTCGCCGAGGGCCTGCTTCAGTGCGGAACCGATGGCGATGGCTGCGTCCTCGATGATGTGGTGCTCGTTGTCTCCGCTGGCCTCCAGCTTGAGGTCGAAGTCGGCGTACCTGGCCAGGGTCTCGCACATGTGCTTGAGGAACTGGATGTCGCTCTTGACTTCGAACTTTCCGCTGCCATCGATGTTCAGGTCGACCTTGATCTTGGTCTCGCGGGTGCTGCGCTCGAGTTTAGCTTTTCTTGCGGTCATGGTAATGCCACTTAATGGGCGCACGTATTTTTATAATATGTGCAGGAACCGTCGCGCGCAGGAATGCTTCGCGATCATCTGATGATGACGCTCGCGACACCGGGACATCCGCGTATCTGGGTCATTATGTCGCCGGGGATCGAGCCGTCCGCCACGATGATGAGATGGGAGTCGGATAGGTCCTGCGGGTCGCTGACCACGGCCTGCCTGACGTTGATCCCGGCGTCGGAGAGGACCACGAGGATCCTGGCCATCAGTCCGGGCACCTGGGCGTCCACGGGGACGATCTCGATGGCCGAGCACCCGATCTCGCTGGCGGCGTTGGCGAGGAGGAGCATGGACTCCACCCTGGAGAACAGATTCAGGAGTTCTGGCACTTCCATGATGTGGTTGATGGTGGAGCGCACCACGCGCCTGTCCACGTCGATGGCGCGGGCCACGGCGGTGTCGCTCTGCAGAACGGGGCCGCAGTAGGCTCCCCCGTCGTGCACGCTCATACCGAGTTTCAGCATGAGGGTAGCGACCTGCTCTTGGGAGGGGAGGTTCTTAAAATGACGTTTTATGCGGTCCATAGTATAAAAATGTACATTGAGTATAAATAACATACCCTCCGCGGGCAGACGTTCCCGCCCGTTCAATCGCTACGGATAAATACGGTCGCGGATATGGGCGCGCGACTATCATGGAACCTGCATCCACCAAGGTACTTAGGGACGAAATCGCGGACATCGACGCACAGATCATCGATCTCCTCGCGACCCGCATGGACATCACCGACGAGCTAGCAAAGGCCAAGAAGGCGTCCGGACAGAGCGCATGGGACGACGACGTGGAGAAACGTATCGTCAACCGCTACAACGAGCTCTGCCAGGAGGTCAACCTCACCAAAGAGGAGGCTGACCAGATCGCCAGGCTCATCCTCTCCATCTCCAAGGAGAGGCAGATGAGGATATACAACGAATGAACCCGCAGGTTCCCGCATAATCACGCTAACTGAGGAATTCACATGAGTGGAAAGATAAACGTAGCCGTTCTCGGTGCGACCGGGATGATCGGCCAGAGGTTCGTCCAGATGCTGGAGGACCATCCTTACTTCAACATCGAGGGGCTTTACGCCTCCGAGAGGTCCGACGGAAAGAAGTTCGGAGACGCTCTCAAGGTCAGGGACTACCCCTACAAGCAGGAGACCCTCGACATGAAGATCTCCAAGATGGACCTCGATCACATCGCCAAGAACTGCAGGATCGCGTTCTCCGGAATCCCCTCCGACCTGGCAGGTCCCACCGAGACCGAGCTCGCCCAGAAGGGGGTCGCCGTGTTCACCAACGCCGGATCCCACAGGATGGACAAGCACGTCCCCATCATCGTGCCCGAGGTCAACGTCGCCCAGTTCGACTCCATCAAGGACCAGGACACCTACGCCAACGGAGGATACATCGTCACCAACGCCAACTGCTCCTCCACCGGAATCGTCGTCCCCCTGAAGCCCATCATGGACACCTTCGGACTCAAGCAGGTGTTCGTATCCACCTACCAGGCCATCTCCGGTGCAGGATACCCCGGAGTGCCCTCGCTCGACATCCTCGGCAACGTCATCCCCTACATCTCCCATGAGGAGGAGAAGATGGAGACCGAGATCTGCAAGATGCTCGGAAGCTACGGAAACGGCGAGTTCAGGTTCGCCGACTTCAAGGTCATGGCCAACTGTGCCAGGGTGCCCGTCGTCGACGGCCACACCGAGTCCCTGGTGCTCGACCTCGAGCAGCAGCCCACCGTCGAGGAGCTCGCCAAGTGCCTGTCCTCGTTCCGCGCGGAGCCCCAGAAGATGGGTCTCCCCTCGGCACCCGAGCAGCCTGTCATCGTCAGGGAGGAGCCCAACCGCCCCCAGCCCATCTACGACGTCTTCGCCGGAAGCCCCGCCAGGGCCAGGGGAATGGCGTCCACCGTGGGAAGGATCGGACAGTCCAACGGCTACTACAAGATGTGGGTCGTCTCCCACAACACCCTCCGCGGCGGCGCCGGCGGTTCCATGCTGAACGCCGAGTACGCCTACAAGAAGGGCATTCTCTGAAACTCCAAACTGCAGGCGCAAGCCTGCAGTACTTCATCATTCTAATTTTTTGAATTTCCTGAACAAGGTGGCTCTGCCGATTCCCAGCGCATCGGCCGCCTGCTGAGACGTAATGAGTCCGTTCTCCATGCGTCTCCTCATTTCGCGGAGTTCCTTTTCCGGGATTTCCTTCTCTTTTCTCCCTAATCTGGGAAGCTCGCCCGCATCCCTCATCGTCTTCAGTGCCTTGCGGTTTCCCAGGTACAGTTCCTTCAGCAGGAAGTAAGTCTGGGCCCTGTTGTTCTTATCGATTCTCAGGTCCTTCAGAATCACCGTGTTTCCGGCACAGATGTTCTTCATGATTCTCATCGCGGCATCGGGGAATCTGAGGGACAGACCGCTCATGTCGACGGTCTCCGGTTCCGTGTATCTGATGGCATAGAACGAATCCCCGAAGTACCGCAGATCCGTGCGGATAAGCCATTCCAATCTGTTCAGATGATCCATCCCCGCGCTTTCCAGCAACTCGGATACATCAATGCGGTTCTCTCCCGGGGTCCTCTCGGATATGAAACACGGGACCATGTCCTTTCTGATGTATTCCTCCTTGCGGAGGTCCAAATCCAATCCGGGGATACCCTGAAAGAGCGGAGGGGAGAGCATATCGATAACGGAGTAGTCGGGCCTGAATATGTAGGCGTAATGACCGTCATCCGACGAGATATAGTCAAGTCTGCAGAGCCTGTACTCTATACCCAGATCATCCTTCAGGCAGATGTATGCAGACGTGGTGTTCTCCTTCATGAACTCTCCTCCAGTCTGTTAAAGGAATCCAAGAGTATCTTCTCGAACCTGTTCCTTATCATGTGCTTGTAGAACCGTCTGTGGGTGTCTGTGATGAAGCAGGTGTCATCGATCAGTTCCGAGATCCTGTCAAGGTCGACCCGGGGGACGATTCTTCTCAAAGCTTCATTGCATTCCGGGAACCGCAGGCTGCCTATGACCTCATGGTACGAGCTCTTCTTCCCGCCCATCTTGATCTGTGAGGTGGGGAAGCGGTATACCCGGTCATCAGTCATTTCAGGGGATTCGATGATCCCGGACATTTCCTCATCCGAGTTCATCTGCGGGAACAGACACGAACCGTTATCGAATACGGGTGAAAGACGGTATTGGTTGTCCGTCTTGATGAATCCCCAGTTTCCCCCGTGGCGATCGAAGTTTCCGAGCAGGGCATCGACCACGAAGATGTCCCAGAACCTCTCTCTGGTTCCTTCTACATCGGTGAGTTTCTTGTTGATATCGATCAGGTGAACTATCTCTTCGTAGGTGTACGAATGATGTTCGGACTCGGTGTCGAGCGAACTTTCCCCCACATCGTTGAATGGGACGAACAGCTCGTTCTTCCCCAGGAAGTTCTTGCAAAGGACGACCTCTTCTCCTCTGTACGTGCCGAGCTCTGTCTGCTGTGATGGTATCCCCAGCAGAGAGAATATCTCGGAACCTAGGTGTTCGGAGACGTGGTTGAATCTGGGTCCGAATTCGGATTTCGTCTGAAACTTCATGATGAATCTCTGACCGTCTATGACGACACCGGTCTTTCTTTCCGAACCTCCGTAGAAAACCGGATCGATCGAAGCAGAGGTGAAATCCATCGGGACCATGCTATCGGATGGTATTGATATTATATAATTATGATACTGTATCAAAATAGTTTCATATTATGATGGTAAAAACGTTTCAATCAACACTGTCTTTTCAAGAATGAATTGTCTGGGTATTTTGTATATCGTGGTTGCAAACAGCCTTCCATAATCATCTCAGAGCCCGAATTACCGAGTCGGGAATCCCTGCGCGTGCGCCCCAGCCCGCGCACGCGAACCTATTTAATAAGGTCGCACATAGGCGCATACGATAAAATGACGGTAAAAATGGCCATTCCCAACAAGGGCAGGCTCAACGAAAGGGCAATCGAACTCCTCACCAAGGCAGGCATCAGTCTCGGTCCCGCCTGGGGCAGGAGTCTCAACATCAAGATCCCCGACCTTGACCTGGAAGTTGTGTTCGTACGTGCGCAGGACATCCCCGTGTTCATCGACTCCGGAGCCGTCGACTTCGGAATCACCGGACAGGATGTAGCCGCCGAGGCAGGCTCCGACCTGGTCCTCGTGCAGAACCTGCACTTCGGACACTGCCGCTTCAGCGTCATCGTCCCCGAGGAGAGCAATTACAAGGATGTCTCCGACCTCAAGGACGGTGTCCGCGTGGCCACCACCTTCACCAACATCACCGGGAAGTACTTCGAGCAGCAGGGCATCAAGGCGAGGATCGTCCCCGTCCAGGGAGCGGCCGAGATCATGCCCTACCTGGGAGTCGCCGACATCATCACCGACCTCGTAGAGACCGGAGGTACCCTGAGGACCAACCACCTTCGCGAAATCGCCACCGTCATGGTTTCCGATGCGTGCCTGTTCTCCTCCGAGAAGGCCCTCGCCGACCCCGTCAAGAAGTCCAAGATCGAGGAGATCAGCGACGCCATCAGGTCCGTCCTCGACGCCGACCAGAAGAAGTACGTCATGGCCGACGTGCCCAAGGAGATGCTCGGCAAGGTCGAGTCCATCATCCCCGGCATCGGAGGGCCCACCGTCCTCAACATCGCCGGCAACGACAAGATCGTCGCGGTACACGCCGTGGTCTCCGCCAAGGACACCTACCAGGTCGTAAGGGACCTGAAGAAGATCGGCGCCACCGGCATCCTCACCATGCCCATCGAGAGGATGGTGGAGTAAGATGGACCGCAGCTCGATGAGGAAGAGCGTACAGAAACTCACCATGTACTACAACCCCAAGGTGGGGGACGCCCTCAGGATGGACACCAACACCAACGTCCTGGGCTCCAACCCCGCCGCGGCGGAATACCTGAAGCACCTGGACCTCAACCTGAACGGATACCCCAACACCTACTCCGACGGTCTGAGGACCGAGCTCGCCAGGCTGTACGGCCTGAAGATGGAGAACTTCGTCGCCGGCAACGGTTCCGACGAGATCCTCAACACCATCTACACCACGTTCACCGAGCCCGGGCAGGTGTGCACCATCCCCGTGCCCTCCTACAGCCTGTACTCCTACTTCGTGGACCTCGCCTCGGGAACTCTGAGAGAAGTCGAGCTCGACGAGGAGTTCCAGCTCGACGTGGACGAGATGGCGGGGAAGGGGGCTGCCAACAAGGGCATCCTCATCATGCCCTCGCCCAACAACCCCACCGGCAACTGCTTCAGGCAGAAGGACATCGAATCCATCCTCGCCAAGCACGAGGGAATCGTCATCCTCGACGAGGCATACTCCGAGTATGCCAGGCAGACCATGGTCTCCAAGGTCGACGAGTTCGACAACCTGATCGTGTGCAAGACCTTCTCCAAGGCCTACGCCATGGCCAACCTCAGGGTGGGCTACTGCGCCACCAACCTCAAGGTCGCCGATATGCTCAACTCCGTGAAGGTCCCCTATTCACTGAATTCTGTCTCCGAGGGAGCGGCCATCGCCGCCCTGAAGGATCAGGACTTCGTGAAGAGGAGCGTCGACATGGTCTCCGAGCAGAGGCCCAAGCTCTTCGCCAAGCTGAAGGAGCTCGGCTTCGAGCCCTACCCCTCGGATTCCAACTTCATCCTCGCCAAATCCCCCATCGACCACGTGAAGATGATCGAGGGCCTGAAGAAGAGGAACGTCCTCATCCGCGACTTCGGAAGCAAGAGGAGGACCGAGAACTGCGTCAGGATGACAATCGGCACCGAGGAACTCAACAAGATAATGACAGACGCCATCGAGGACGTCCTGAGGGAGGAGAGGAGATGAAGATGCTCATGGCCGACTACCAGGTCGGCAACCTGCACTCGATCAAGAAGGCCCTGGAGCTCGCAGGGGCCGAGGTGGAGATCGTCACCGATATGAGCAGGCTCCTCGATGCCAAGTGCATCGTCTTCCCTGGAGTGGGTGCCTTCGACTGCACCGTAGCCCCCATCGACCCCCTCTCCAAGAAGATCAACGAGCGCCTGGAGGCCGGAGTGCCCTGTCTGGGCGTGTGCATCGGGACCCACATCCTGTTCCCCTGCAGCGACGAGGGAAAGCTCACCGGCGTCAGCTTCTTCGACGGCAAGGTCCGCATGCTGAAGTCCCGCACCGTCCCCCACATGGGATGGAACACCGTCGAGGGAAAGGATCCCCTCATGGAGGATGTGCCAGACAACCACTTCTACTTCGCGCACTCCTACTACTGCGACCCCGCCGACAGGGATGTCGTCAAGGGAACCACCGAATACGAGGGATTTGAGTTCGCCACTCTCATGAGGAGGAAGAACGTCGTCGCGACCCAGTTCCACCCCGAGAAGAGTGCCGAGTCCGGACTGAAGTTCCTGAAGAACTTCGTCTCCTTCGCGGAGGACAAAGCATGATAGTCATCCCCGCCGTAGACGTGCTCGACCACAAGGTGGTGCAGCTGGTGGGCGGCATGCCCGGCAGCCAGCAGGTGGTCCTCGAGGATCCCTTCGAGGTGGCCATGGACTGGGTCGCCAAGGGCGCACCCTACCTCCACCTGGTGGATCTGGATGCCGCTTTCGGCAAGGAGGACAACTCCGACGTATTCTGCAGGATCATCCGCGAGGCCGGAGTGCCCGTGGAGGTCGGAGGAGGAATCCGCACCGAGGAGCAGATTGCCAAGTACGTCAAGGCGGGAGCCGAGAGGATCGTCGTCGGCACCAAGGCCGTCACCGACACCGAATGGCTGAAGGAGATGGCCAACAAGTTCCCCAACAAGCTGATGCTGGGACTTGACATGAAGGACGGGAAGATCGCCATCAAGGGATGGCAGGAGTCCGCCCCCATCGCGCTCGAGCAGATGTTCAGGATACTCGAGACCGTCCCCGTGGTCGCCGTGCTCCACACCGACATCAACGTGGAGGGACAGCAGGGCGGCATCAACAGGGAGAGGGTCGACAGGTTCTGCAAGGACTGCCCCGTGACCGTCATCATCTCCGGAGGGGTCACCACCGAGGAAGATGCGAAGGCGGCCGCCAAATCCGGAGCCGGAGGCGTCGTCGTGGGAATGGCCCTCTACAAGGGTACCATGAAGCCCTGGACCTTCGGACGCCCCTGGGTTGCCGAGTGAAGCGTCCTTCTTCTAGGCATATAACGGGAACAGTTTCACCATCAATCATGATAAACGGTGATGTGCCAGACACACTTTTGAAAAGAAAAATTGGGGGGAGCGGCCCCCTGAGTTTTCAGCGCTTCTCGAGAGGGACGTACTCCCTCTCTTTGGCGATGCTCACGTAGGCGGGACGGATGATCTTGCCGGAGCTGACCAGTTCCTCGATCCTGTGGGCGCTCCATCCGCTCGCCCTCGCGATGGCGAAGAGCGGAGTGTAGAGCTCTTCGGGAATGCCGAGCATCCTGTAGAGGAATCCGCTGTAGTAATCCACGTTGACGCAGACCTTGATGGGGGACTTCCTCTTGGTGGCGATCACGTCGGGAGCGAGCCTGGCGACCCTCTCGTAGAGGTCGAGCTCCGCGTCGCATCCCTTCTCCTTGGCCATCTTGTAGACGAACTGCTTGAGCTGCTGGGCCCTGGGGTCGGAGATGGAGTAGACCGCGTGGCCCATTCCGTAGATGAGTCCCTGGCGGTCGAAGGCCTCCTTGTTGAGGATCTTGGAGAGGTAGTTGCTGAGCTCCCCGTCGTCGGTGGGGTCGATGACGTTGGCCTTGATGTCATCCATCATCTGCACAACCTTGATGTTGGCTCCTCCGTGCTTGGGGCCCTTCAGCGAGAGCAGGGCGCCGGCGATGACGGAGTAGGTGTCGGAACCGGCGGAGGTGATGACGCGGGTGGTGAAGGCGGAGTTGTTGCCTCCTCCGTGCTCCATGTGGATGATGAGGGCGTTGTCGAGGGCCTCGGCCTCGGTGGCGGTGTACTTCCCGTCGGGACGGAGCATCATGAGGATGTTCTCCGCCATGGAGAGGGTGGGGTCGGGCCTGTGGATGATGAGGCTCCTGTTGCAGTCGTAGTGGCTGTAGGCGTGGTAACCGTACACCGCGAAGAGCGGGAGCGTGGCGATGAGCTTCATGCACTGCTTGAGGACGTGAGGGGTGGAGACATCCGTGGGGTCCTCGTCGTAGGCGGCCATCTCGAGGACGCTGCGGGCCATGGTGTTCATGATGTCCTTGCAGTTCTGCCTGAGGATGACGTTCTTCACGAAGTTGTTGGGGAGCTCCATGTTGGAGCGCAGGGCCTGCTAGTACTGGGGCAGGTCGGCGCAGTCGGGGAGCTCTCCGAACAGGAGGAGATAGGAGGACTCTTCGAAACCGCACCTGGGGGTGTGCTTCCCGACCAGGTCCTCGATGGCGTATCCGCGGTAGGCGAGGACTCCCTCCATGGGGACCCTCTGTCCGTCGACGGTCTTGTAGCCGTCAAGCCTGGAGATCCTGGTGATTCCGGTGACGACTCCCTTGCCGTTCTTGTCGCGCAGCCCCTTCTTCACGTCGTACTCGGTGTAGAGTTCGGCGGGGATCTGCCCGTTCTCCTCACAGATTTTCGCCTTATCGATGTAGTATTGGTCATGATCGGCCATGACGAGCCTCCTCCTTGCAGACCAGCACAAGGCCTGCTTAAATGCGCGCTATAAAGAACAAATTAAAAAAGTGTTGCCCGCGGACCCATGCCCGCGGGCCAGTTGTCAAACCCCGACGTTCAGACGAGGCCGTGGAAGTCCTGCATGGATTTCACGCCGATCTCGTGCTCCTTGGCGACCCTGATGGCCCCCGCCGCGATCTTGGCGCCGTTGATGGTGGTGACGTAGGGGATCTCCAGCTCGACGGCGAGCCTCCTCATCCTGTGTCCGTCCCTCACGGCTCCGGAGTGGTTGGTGGGGGTGTTGATGACCAGGTTGATGGCTCCGTCCCTCATGAGGGAGGTGGCGTTGGGCTTGAGCTGCTCGTCGTTCTTGAACACC
>CADAGG010000021.1 GCA_902787415.1 methanogenic archaeon | reverse complement strand
CCGGTAACCGGGAGCCTGAGAACGGCGATACCGTCCTTGGTCAGGGGCTGGCAGGCGACGCCGGAGGAGGCGGACGTGAGGAGCTCGGGGTCGACGGAGATCTCGGTACCGAGGATGCGGACGGTCCTTCCGTTCTCACCGACGGAGACGCAGCTGTCGCCGGTCCCGTCGCACCTGAGGACCGCGGGGGTCCTGAGGAGACTCTCGCCCTTCCTGTACTCGCAAATCCTTCCGCGTTGAGACCTGCTCACAACGTCCAACATAAGGGGGTCTATTCAGCATCCTTATAAAAGGGGTGCGTGCGCCTCCGCGCGCATACGTGTGAACCTATAAACGGTATGGTTGCGTTTATCCCTCATGGATTTCACAAACAAGGACCTGGTATCTATCCGCGACCTCAACAGGGAGCAGATCGAATACATTCTTGACCTCTCGAAGGAAATGGTTCCTTACGCCAAAGGGGAGAAGACCAAGCGCGCCCTGGACGGCAAGATCATGGCTAATCTCTTCTTCGAGCCCTCCACCCGCACCAAGCTCTCCTTCGAGAGCGCGGCATACAGGCTCGGATGCCATGTCATGGACGTCAGCGAGATGTCCATGACCTCCATCGCCAAGGGAGAGACTCTGGCAGACACCATCAGGATGGTGGACGCATACTGCGACTGCATCGTCCTCAGGCACCCCTACGAAGGTGCGGCGAGGCTCGCCGCGGACGTCTCCGACAAGCCTGTCATCAACGCCGGCGACGGAGCCGGATCGCACCCCACCCAGATGCTCCTGGACCTCTTCACCATGAAGCAGGCCAAGGGCACCCTCGACGGGCTCAACGTGGCCCTGGTGGGAGACCTGAAGTACGGAAGGACCGTGCACACCCTCGCCCAGGCGCTCACCATGTTCGGCGTGAAGCTCACCCTGGTAGCACCCGAGAGCCTCCAGATGCCCGAGGACATCGTGGACAACCTGAAGGCCAAGGGATGCATCCCCAAGAAGACCTCCGTGCTCGAGGACGCCATCCCCGACGCGGACATCCTCTACGTCACCAGGATCCAGAGGGAGAGATTCCCCGACCCCTCCGAGTACCAGAAGGTTGCTGGCACATACAGGATCGACAACGCCATCCTGAGGGAGGCCAAGGACGACCTCAGCGTCATGCACCCCCTGCCCAGGGTCAACGAGATCGCCACCGAGGTCGACAGCACTCCCCACGCGAAGTACTTCCAGCAGGCGTTCAACGGAGTCCCCGTGAGGATGGCAATCCTCTGTGCCATGATGGGAGGTGAGATGTGATGCCCGCAGACAGAGTTGAAGATATCAAGATCCCGCCGATCAGGAACGGAACCGTTATCGACCACATCACCGACGGACAGTCGCTGAACGTGCTGAAGATCCTCGGAGTCAACGAGAACAACATCGACTCCAGCATCAGCATCGGAATCCACGTTTCCACCAACAAGGCCGGCATGAAGTGGAAGGACATCGTGAAGCTGGAGGACATGGAGCTGGACCCCATCACCGTCAGCAAGATCGCCCTCATCGCGCCCCAGGCCACCATCTCCATCATCAGGGACTACTACATCGCAGAGAAGTTCAACGTCAAGCTCGACGAGTCCGTCACCGGCATCGTCAAGTGCAGCAACCCCAACTGCATCACCAACAAGGGCGAGCCCGTCTCCCCCAGGTTCCTGGTCGAGGAGCGCTGCCCGCCCAAGCTCAGGTGCGTCTACTGCGACCGCATCCTCATGAACATCTCGGACAACCTGATCTGATAGCATGAGGATGATCGTCGTCACCGGTATGCCCGGCGCGGGCAAGGAGGAATTCCTTTCCGCAGGGATCAAGGCCGGTGTACCGTTCGTCAGGATGGGCGACGTCGTCAGGGACACCTACGCGCAGTCCGGCGCGGAGGCCGAGGGCCTCTCCGTCGGGCAGTTCGCGGGAAGGGAGAGGGAGCGTTTCGGCAAGGACATATGGGCCAAACGCGCCATGGACAGGATGAAGGGTATCGACCTCTTCATCGTGGACGGATGCCGCAGCATGGACGAGATAAGGTCGTTCAGGTCGCTGGGGGGAGAGGTCTCCATAGTGGCCGTCCATGCCGCCCCCGGAACGAGGTATGAGAGGCTCGTGAAGAGGGGACGCGACGACGCACCGCACAACACCGACGAGTTCGACGAAAGGGACAGAAGAGAGCTCTCTTGGGGCGTCGGAGAGGTGCTGGCACTATCCGATTACATGGTCGTGAACATGTCGGACCTGGAGGATTTCCACCGCAGGTCCGAGGAACTCCTGAGGTCCCTCAGATGAGGTTCACCACCGCCCGTCTCTGCGGCGGACAGGCGCTCATGGCCATTTCGGCCGACCTCATGGACATCGACATAAACCATGCCGCGGAGATCCTCGAGAAGGAAGGGTGCAAGATCAAGGAGAAGGACGAGATGATGCTCGTCTTCGAATGGGAGGGAAAGGAAGTTACGCTCTACCCCCAGGGCAAGGTCATGTACCTGCCCCAGACCGACCGCGCCCAATGCATCGCAGACGCCACCAAGCTCCTCGAGAAGGTACGCTGAACAGGTGCTCCGATGGATCCCCTCGTAAACACAATCCTCGTTATCCTGCTACCTCTGGCACTTGCCGTATTCGCCTACAAGAAGAACCTCATGACCGTGGCCGCCACGGTCGTCTCCTTCATCCAGGCCGAGATCATCGGGTTCTGCACCGACATATGGTGGGTGCTCGCATTCTTCATGTTCCCGGTGATGGCGTTCATCGCCACCAAGTGGAGACTGAAGGAGAAGATGGAGCTCGGGCTCCAGGAAGGGAAGAAGGGAGAGCGCAGCGTGATGAATCTCCTCGGTGTGGGCACCATCCCCGTCGTCATCGCGATAGCGTTCTTCGTGAGACCCTCGGACATACTGGCGGTAGCGTTCCTGGCCGCCATCGCGGTGTCCACCTCGGACACCATCGCCAGCGAGACCGGCATCTGGGCGAAGAAGACCTACATGATCACCACCTTCAAGGAAGTGGAACCGGGACCCAACGGCGCCGTGTCCCTCTACGGTTTCGGCACCGCACTCCTCGGGACCCTGGCCTTCGCCGTCCTCGGTTGGATATTCGTATTCTGCCTCGACCCCGTCTCCGCTCCGGATATCAGGCTGCTCATCGTCGTCGCCGCAGGTATGTTCGGCAATGTGATGGACAGCGTCCTCGGCGCGGTCCTCGAGAATCCCGGCTACATCGGGAAGTACACCAACAACGCCTCCACCGCGCTCATGGGTGCGGTCTTCGGAGCGCTTATCTACACCCTTACGATCTGACCGCTCCGGCGTTCGGCCGATGCTCACAGAGCATAATCTTCTGATATACCCAGATATGGAAAAGAGGTGCCGCGGTTAAGGGCCCGCGGCAGGCCCGTTTGAATAGTTTCACTCGGAGCCCGAGGACATGTCGGACAGCTTGATGAGCTTGTTCCACCTGCGGTCGAGCTCGATCTGGATGTCCTCGACGACATCGGACCAGCGCTCGTCCATGAGGTGCTTGAACCTGCCCTGGGAAGCGAACCAGTCGGTCACGGGCTTCTTCTCCGCCTTTCCGTCCGCGATCCTCTGGGACTCGGGGGAGAGGTGGTACTCGCCGTTCTCGACCTCGAAGAGAGGCCAGACGCAGGTCTCGACCGCCAGCTTGGAGATGGAGATGGTGTCGCTGGAAGCGAACCTCCAACCCCTGGGGCAGGGGGAGATGGCGTTGATGAAGGAAGGACCTCCGCAGTTGAATGCCTTCTGTGCCTTCTGGACCAGGTCCCTCCATGCGTGGGGGGCGGCCTGGGCGACGTAGGGGATGTTGTGGGCGACCATGACGGCGGTCATGTCCTTGGGGAACTCCTTCTTTCCGTAGGACTCGGATCCGTTCCAGGAGGTGGTGGTGGACGCTCCCTTCTCGGTAGCGGAGGACCTCTGGATTCCGGTGTTCATGTATGCCTCGTTGTTGAAGCAGACGAACAGCATGTCGTGTCCCCTCTCCATGGCTCCGGAGAGAGCCTGGAGACCGATATCGTAGGTTGCACCGTCTCCGGCGAAGTTCACGAACTTGATGTCCTTGTCGGTCTTGCCCTGCCTCTTGAGGGACTTGTAGGCGGTCTCCAGTCCGGCTGCACCGGCGGCTCCGTTTCCGAAGGCGGTGTGGACCATGGGGACCTTCCAGGAGGTGTAGGGGAAGATGGTGGTGGAGACCTCGAAGCATCCGGTGGAGCAGGATACCGCGACGTCCTTCTCGGTTCCCATCAGGACCTGCCTGGCGATGATGGACTCCGCGCATCCTGCGCAGAGCCTGTGACCGCTGGCGAGCCTCACGGGGATCTCGTTGTTCAGTTCCTTGAGTGATAATCCGCTCATTCCTTCACCCCCACGAAGTTGACGGTCTTGGCAGCACCGCTGTCGACCATCTTGTAGCAGCTCATGAAGTCGGACACCATGGTGTCGGCTCCTCCGAGTCCGTAGATGAAGTTGTACATCTTGGGGATCTCGCCGTTCATAGCTGCGGCGGCGCAGATCTCGGGGTACATGGGTCCGTAGGATCCGATGGAGAGGTGCCTGTCCATGACGAGGACTCCCTTCTTGCCCTTGACGAGCTTGGCGAGTTCCTCGGCGGGCCACGGCCTGTAGACACGGGGCATGGCGACTCCGACCTTCATTCCCTCGGCCCTGAGCCTGTCGACTGCCTCCTTCATGGTTCCGAAGGAGGATCCGAGGACGATGGCGACGTAGTCTGCGTCGTCGCACATGTACTCCTCGACGAGGTGGTACTCCCTGCCGGAGATCTCCTTGAACTGGGCGAAGACGTCCTTGGCGACGCCGAGGGCGTTCTCCATGGCGAGGACCATCTGGTACTTGTGAGGGAAGTAGTAGAGGGGACCGTCCATCAGGTTGTGGGTGACGGGGTGGTCGGTGTCGAGCAGGGGGTGCAGGGGCTTGAAGGGGCCGATGAACTCCTTGACGACGTGGGACTCCAGGGGAGTCATCCTCTCGATGGCGTGGGTAAGGATGAAACCGTCGAGGTTGACGAGGACAGGGAGCTGCACCTCGGGGTTCTCGGCGATCTTGAGACCGATGATGCTCATGTCGTAGGCCTCCTGGACGTTCTCGCTGAAGATGGAGAGCCATCCGGTGTCCCTGGCGGACATGACGTCACCGTGGTCGTTGTTGATGTTGATGGGTCCGCTGACGGTCCTGTTGGCGACTGCCATCATGACAGGCACCCTCATGGCGGCGGTGATGGGGAGCATCTCCCACATGTAGGCGAGACCCTGGGACGCGGTTGCGGTGAAGGTCCTGGCGCCTGCGGCGGAGGAGGTGGTACAGAGGGTCAGGGCGGAGTGCTCGGACTCGACGTCGACGAACTCGGTGTCGACCTCTCCGTTCGCTACGTACTTGGCGAAGTCCTCGACGATGATGGTCTGAGGGGTGATGGGGTAGGCCGCGCACACGTCGGGGTTCAGCTGCTTCCATGCGAGAGCGACTGCACCGTCTCCGTTGATGGCGAGGTCCTTTCCTGCTTTGGCGGTCATTGGATGTCCTCCTTCATGGTGATGGCCTTCTTGGGGCAGACCTTGGAACAGATTCCGCAGCCCTTGCAGTGGGTGGTCTTGATTCCTACGACGCGGTCGTTCTCGACCAGGACGCAGTCGTCGGGACAGTAGATCCAGCAGGTGAGGCAGTCGATGCAAAGGGAAGAATCGACGACGGGGACCATGGATCTCCAGTCTCCGGTGTTGAAGTTCTCGGAGTTTCCGGGCTCGATGACGCGGCTTCCGATTACGAGGTCCTTGTAGTTCGCTATGTTAACCATTTCACTGCACCTCGTCGTATGCCCTCTTGAGGGCGGAAAGGTTCTTCACGATGAGCTTGTCGGAAAGCTTACCGGTGAACTTGTCGGTGATGTGGTCCTCCATCTCGTTGTAGGAGATGATGGGCCTGATCTTGATGAGCGCTCCGAGCATGGCGGTGTTGACCAGGGGCTTGCCGATCTCCTCGATGGCGATCTTGCTTGCCTTGACGGCGTGGCACTCGGCGGTGGTGCCGATGGCCTTCTGGAGCTCTGCGGGGGTTCCCTCGTAGTTGGCGAGGATGAAACCGCCCTTCTTCAGTCCCTTCGCGACGTCGACCTTTCCGATGAGGGTGGGGTCGATGACGATGACGATGTCGGGTTCGTAGACCTGGGTGTGCACCCTGATGGGGGTGTCCTGGATCCTTGCGAATGCCCTGATGGGGGCACCCATCCTCTCGGGTCCGAACTCGGGGAATGCTTTCACGTACTTACCGGAATATATGGCGGATTCGGCGAGGATCTCGTTAGCGGTAACGACTCCCTGGCCTCCTCTTCCGTGCCAACAGATTTCAGTATCCATAAGACTGACCAAGTCCCATGAACCCCCCATTTAATATAAACCTTAGTATCAGTTTTACGATTTTCGTAGCAATTCGAAGGATTCTATATCGGAATTCACAACAATTTTAACGGTTTTTACTGATTTCACAGTAATCCTACGAATTTCGAAACAGATTTTTTGGGTACCCTAAAATATACTTCTTTGTGTAGAGAATAAGAGGTCATTCGCGGCGGTACGAGGAACTGACCTTCCAGATGCTGTTGCGGTTGGTCCCGGTGTTCTCCAGCAGGCCCTTGGATTTCAGGCGGACGATGATCCTCTTCACCGCAGAGAGATTCAGACCGGTGTCCCCGGCGATGTCCGCGAGCTTGGCGTCCGTGTAGAACAGCAGGTAATCCAAGACTTCTTCTTCCTGCGGGGTGACCGGCAGGCCGTACTCCTCGGTCCAGTCCCTGTCGGCGACCCACGCCGGCTCGAAGGCGAAGGGGATGGTGACGGTGACGGTGCCGGACCTTATGCGGACGGTATTGCGTCCGTACTTGTCGGTCACCAGGGGGACTCCGCGCCCCACGTGCTCGTTGAATCCCAACGAGGACGCCAGGTTGTACAGGGATTCGTTCACCGGCATGCTCCTCCCGCCGAAGAAGTCCTCCTGCGGAAGTCCGAACGGGATCGTCCCCACGGACTCTATCTCGAACCTGTCGTCGAAGATCGAGAGCGTCGGGGGTATCCCCGTCCTCCAGCTGTTGTGCAGGCAGGCGTTGAACCATGCCTCCTTCAGGCACTCCGCATCGAACAGCGCGGTACCCGCCCTCACACCCTGGTCGGTGTTAACCGTCCTCTGGTTGCGCATCTTGACCCGGTCGTAGACCTCGCGCATGGCCGCGAAGAGACATTTGTTGCCGAAATCGGTGCTCTTGGAGAAGGATTCCCGGGTGGTGCCGTAGAACTCCGTGACCTGGATCCTCACGGAGTTGTTATCCGAAAGCAGGTAGGCGTTGAGGTTGAACTCTCCCTCCTTGGTGAGGAGGCCGATGGTGTTGTAGTATCCGCGGTCCCGGCGGGGACGGCGTCCGTGGGAGACCATCATCTCCCCGAAGGTGTTGAAGGTGAGGTCCTGACGGTAGGCCTCGGTCTCCCTCATGGCGTCGAACCTCCTCGCGAGGACAAGGCGGGAGATGGTCTCGGGGGTCGCCATGTCGTCGTTCACGGAATTCCTTACGTAGTACCTGCCGTCGTACGAGTAAGGGGTCTCGAAACCCGATGCGGATACGGAGACGTAGCTCTTCCCGTCGGTGGAGACGTGCTCCACCACGTCGATGGTCAGGCGGGGGAGGATGTTCTTGCGGGCGGTGTAGCGGATCTTGTCGAAGAGGGGCGCGTCCACCTGCAGGCCCGAGACGTAGCCGGTGTCGTCCACCCCGAAATAGACGGTGCCGTGATTGGACCTGTTGATCATCGCCGTCAGGGAGATGAGTCCCTTGTCGAGCTGCCTCATGTCCGATTTGAACGCCACGGTGCCGGATTCCGACCCCAATTCCATATGTTACGGTATCCAATGTCATTATTTAATTGAACCGTTCCGAACTAGTCCGTATTAAGCTCATAAAAAATCCGTCCGAAGGCCCTGTTTTGCCCTCCTAAAAGGTGTTAGGAGACCTTTTTCAGAGAAGGCCAGACGTCATCTCCCTACTCCCTTTATATGGATGAAGAGAATCAAAGAACCAACAGGGGCAGAACCCCGCCAAACCCTTTGCAAAAGGATAAAGGATTAACATGGCCGATATCAAAGACACGAGAAGAATCATCGATGTGAACGAACTCCGCGTAACCGACGTCCCTATCGTCGGCGGTAAGGGAGCCAACCTCGGAGAGCTCACCTCCTCCGGATTCCCCGTCCCCAACGCTTTCGTTCTCACCACCGTTTCTTACGACTACTTTATCGCCTCGAGCGGAATCATGGACAAGATCCTCGCCCTCCTCAAGGGCATCGACCGCTCCTCCGACGACAGCCTCGATGCGGCCGCCAAAGAGATCAGGGCGCTCTTCGACAAATGCCCCATCCCCAAAGACCTCCAGAAGGAGATCAAGGACAGCTACAAGCTCCTCCTCGGCGGAAAGAAGGGATTCGTGGCAGTGAGGTCCTCCGCCACCGCAGAGGATCTTCCCGACGCATCCTTCGCCGGACAGCAGGAGACCTACCTCAACGTCAAGGACGAGAAGGACCTGGTCGACAAGATCAAGAAGTGCTGGTCCTCGCTCTTCACCGCCAGGGCCATCTACTACAGGGAGGCCCAGGGCTACTCCCACGAGGACGTCAAGCTCGCCGTCGTCGTCCAGAAGATGGTCAACTCCGAGTACTCCGGAATCATGTTCACCGTGGACCCCCACAACGGGGCCAAGAACATCATCGTCGAGGGCGGTTACGGACTCGGCGAGGCAATGGTCGGCGGAGAGGTCACTCCCGACCACTACGTCATCGACAAGGCCAAGATGGCCATCAGCAGCAAGAAGACCTTCAAACAGACCTGGAAGTACATCCGCGGTCCCCAGGGCGGAGCCGTGAAGGAGGACGTCCCCGAGGCCATGCAGTCCGTGCAGAAGATCCCCGACTCCCGCGTCCTCGAGATCGCCGAGATCGGAAGGCAGGTCGAGATCCACTACGACAAGCCCATGGACATGGAGTGGTGCATCGAGGACGGCAAAGTCTACCTCGTGCAGGCCAGGCCCATCACCGCCATCGGTTCCGCCGACGCGACCCCCTCCGAGGCCGTCGACGGCGGCGAGGTGCTCCTCACCGGACTGGGAGCCAGCCCCGGCATGGCCACCGGAAAGGTCTGCATCTACGAGGACGGAATGTCCCTCGATGTCATCAAGGACGGAGATGTCCTTGTCACCAAGATGACCATGCCCGACATGGTCCCCGCCATGAGCAGGTCCGTCGCCATCGTCACCGACGAGGGAGGAATGACCTGCCACGCAGCGATCATCTCCAGGGAGCTCGGAACCCCCTGCGTCGTCGGTACCGCAACCGCCACCGCCGACCTGAAGGACGGAGAGATCATCACCGTCGACGGATCCACCGGAACCGTCTACCGCGGTGAGATCAAGAAGAAGTCCAAGGAGGAACCCGAGGCCAAGGCCGCCACCGTGTTCGCCGAGCCCTGCCCCGTCACCGGAACCAAGGTCATGTGCAACGTCTCCATGCCCACCAAGGCAGAGGAGATCGCCCAGCTCCCCTGCGACGGAGTCGGACTCCTCAGGTCCGAGTTCCTGTTCACCAACTACATCGGAGAGCACCCCTGCGCCGTCATCGCCGACGGAAGGACCCAGGAGCTCATCGACAAGCTCGCCGACGGTGTCGCCAAGGTCGCCAGGGCATTCTACCCCAGGCCCGTCACCCTCAGGACCTCCGACTTCAAGACCAACGAGTACCACGACATGAAGGGCGGAGCCAACTACGAGCCCACCGAGGACAACCCCATGATCGGATGGAGGGGATGTTCCAGATACATCTCCGAGAGCTACCGCGAGGCATTCATGTGCGAGCTCAGGGCCATCAAGAAGGTCAGGGACGACATGGGACTCAAGAACGTCAACATCATGCTGCCCTTCGTCAGGACCATCGACGAGGTCAAGCAGATCACCGCCATGATGGAGTCCGTCGGACTCAGGCGCGGACTCGACCTCAAGCTCTACTTCATGGCAGAGGTCCCCGTCAACATCTTCATGGCCGAGGAGTTCTGCAAGTACTGCGACTGGTTCTCCATCGGATCCAACGACCTGACCCAGCTCACCATGGGCTGCGACAGGGACTCCGACATCCTCGGAAAGATGGGATACTTCGACGAGAGGAACCCCGGTGTCAAGGCCGCCATCGCCCACCTCATCAAGGTGGCCCACGAGAACGGCAACAAGGTCAGCATCTGCGGACAGGCACCCTCGGTCTACCCCGAGTTCTGCGAGTTCCTGGTGGAGCAGGGAATCGACGCGATCTCCCTCAACCCCGATACCTTCATCAAGACCAAGAAGGTCATCGCCTCCGCCGAGCAGAAGATCCTCCTGAAGGCCGCCCGCAAGGCCCTTCTCGGACAGTAAACCTTTCACCGAGTCCTGCGGGGCACCCCGCCCCGCAGGCGTATTTTTTCAACGAAAATTCGTAAGTGCCAGACTCACGTCTGCAGCGGATGATCAAAAGGATGTGACAGGCCCGTTCACGCCTTGCTCTTGGGTGCGGCCGACTTCTTGGCGGCGGGTTTCTTCGCCGCGGGCTTCTTGGCAGGCTCCTTCTTCGCGGGTTCCTTCTTGGCGGGAGTCTTCTTCGACTCCGCCTTCTTGGCCGGGGCCTTCTTCGCGGAGGACTTCTTGGCACCCGCCTTCTTGGCGCCCTTCGAAGCTGAGGGCCTGTCGACCCTGGGGGTGGGACCCATGGGACTCGGAACTCCGGGTCCGGGATTCTCCTCCATGCGCTCCATCAGCACGTTGTTGATGTTGCCGGCGATCTCCTGCGGCAGGAGCATGGTGGTGATCTCCATGAAGGGGTGCTTGGAACCCTCGATGATCTTCACGTCGTCAAGGGTGTGCAGGCCCCACCTCTCAGCGGTGACCTCCAGTCCGAGCTTCACGTCCATGTCGTTGGGCTCGAGGATGATGCAGTTGAAATTTGTAAGACCCAGACGGTGCGCGGCCATGATACGGTGGTGCCCGTCGACCACCAGGAATCCCTTGTGCCTCCTGATGACGATGATGGGTTCGTTGAGTCCCCTCTTGATCTCGTACTGCCTGCCGACGAGCTCGTCCATGTAGACCTCCTTCTGAGTGGGGATCATCTCGGCGATGGGGACCTCGCCGTTGTGGATCCTGAACGTTACGTTGTTCTGCTTCTCCATGAAGCTCTTGACGTTCATGACCTTCCCGGGACGGGACTTCTCGATCTGTGAGCGGACGACGTCGATGTTCGAGATGATGCCGACGAGCTTCTTGTTCTCGTCCACCACCGGCAGGTTGCGGAGACCGTACCTGAAAAGGATGCGGGTGGCGTCGTCGATCGACATCGAGGGGATTGCACATAACGTACCCCTGCTCATGACGGAGCGGAGCTTCGCCTTGGGCAGATCGGTGAAACGCAGCAGCTCCTTGGCGGTGACGTAGCCCAGCAGGTATCCGTTCTCGACCACGGGGAATCCGTGGAAGTTGGACGCCAGCAGTTTGTCTATGACTTCCTGCACCGTCATGTTGGGGGCGACGTACTGGACGTCGCGGACCATGTACTCTCCGACCGTTGCGTTTGGCATGATGGATGGGATATCGATTCATAACTATTTGAACTATCGAGTTTTTGAAGGTATTTTGACAAACGAACAATCCTGTTAAAATGTCGTTTTTTGACAAAAAGATTACTATCCGAAATATTCCCGACTAGTAATTGTTGGATGATATGGACAAATATATTTATATGAGAGTCTACTAACATTGGAAAATACATCCAATGTATTGATTTGGTCCCTATGAACGGACCTGAAAAACAAGTGATATCATGAACGCAAAGATAATCGCAATCGTCGCAGTTGTTGTGATTGTCGCCGGTGGCGCCGGGGCATTCATGGTCCTCAACAACGGAAACGGGGCCAAGAATGTCGAGAGGGTAGATACTGCACTTGCAGTATACGGCAATGCCAACAACGACACCGTCATCAACAACAATGACGTAACTCTCATACAGGAGATTATTGACGGAAAGAAAGTGCTGAA
>CADAGG010000020.1 GCA_902787415.1 methanogenic archaeon | reverse complement strand
CGCCGTCATGGGAACCGCCAAGCAGCACGTCAAATGGCAGGCTGCATTCGGCGTCGGCTACTCCTACATGCCCGCCATCGAGATCGATGCCGCCAAGGCCGCAGATTCCGATGTCAGGGACTACGCGGTCAAGAGCTACCCCGGACTCTTCAAGGTAGAGGACGGAAAGCTGGTCGTCGACGACATCTACCGCGCCAGCCGCTACGGAAAGGCCATCCAGCAGGACTCCGTCCTCCAGGATGTCGTCTCCATCGACTGGGATGACTCCAACTTCATCTTCAAGTTCGAGACCGACGGTTCGCTTACCGCACAGCAGGTCCTCGACAAGGCAGTCGAAATCCTCGAGGCCACCGCCTCCGAGTTCACCGCTGCCGTCGAAGCTCTGTGAAACCAAAACACTAACCGGCCCCGGAAACGGGGCCGCACCTCTTTTCACCTTACTTGAAAAACGGATGTCTGGCACTTCGCCGTTATGCCGTCAGAAGAAGTCGTTGAGCTTGCACTTCTTGACCTTGTCGTTGTTGAACAGGGAGTCCATGCTGAGCTCGATGATCTTGATCCTGTTCCTGGTGTAATCGTCGAGGTCGTACTTCTCGCAGACCTCCTGCGATACCCTGAGGTACTTCCTCACGGAGGCCTCGTGGACGGTCATGGTCAGCGAGTTGCCGCACTTGGTGCAGACCCCGGACAGGGGCACCCTGCGGTACTTGGAACCGCATTTGACGCACCTGACGGTCTGGGTGGCGAAACTCCTGAGGTTTCCGATCATGTCGGGCATGAAGTGCTTGTTGATGACCTTGCTGGCGACGTCCCTCTCGTCCACGCCGCGGCATTTCTTGCCGAGCTCGAGCTGGGCCATCATCTTGTCGGTCATGCTTCCCAAGGTGGTGTACGCGGACTCCTTGGGCCCTTCCGAGATGTCTGCGGTGTCGTGGGTGAATCCGAGTCCTTCGTACTGAGCAGGGGTCCCGATACGCCCTCCTACCAGGTCCATGATCTTCTCGATATCCTTGGGGTCCTTCATGTCCATGGCCGCACGGTAGAACTCCAGCGGATAGGACCTCAGGCAGTCCACGTTGTGGGCCTCCTTGTCGATCTCGTTGGGATCGAGCCTGGTGGTAAGGACGAGAGGACTGTCCATGAGTCCACCGCGCCTGTCGGGCAGGAAGAGCCTGGAGAAGTTGAGGAGACCGTCGAGGGCGAGGATGACACAGTCCTCGTCACCGTCGCAGTTCCTCCTCTTGGAAGCGTGATAGAACGGGTGTCCGTAGCAGCCCCTGACCTCGCTGTATCCGATGATCCTGCACAGGATGCATCCCGAGGTGTGGGGTGCGAGACCGAAGGCGATGCTGCCGATCAGGTCGGACTCGCTCTTGGCGTTGTAGAAGCGGGGCTGGTCGTAGATGTACTCCAGCTCGTCGTCGATGAAGTTGGCGACCTTGACGAGGTACTTGCCGCAGTCCCTGGAGGGGATGATGTCCTGCACCTTGAGCTCCACGGTCTGCTCCGGGTCGGTCAGGGGCGCGCCGTTCCAGTCGTGGGTGTATCCGAGTCTGTGGGCGGCCTCGATGCTGAGACCGATCTCCCTGGGTTTGAAGTGTGTGAGGGGGATGTCGGTCATATCGTAACGGATGGTACCGTCCCTGAAGATGGAGACCTTGTTCTTGCGCCTGAGGATACCCTTCTCCAGGGTCTCGGGGGTCTTGGTGCGGGAGGTGAGCACGTCGCAGCACCTCAGGGTCTCCTTGGGGCTCAGTTCGGGCGCATAGCCGGGGTCCTCGCCCCTGTCGGTGAGGATGGCCCTGTTGCGGTCGGAGATGGCCTTGATGGCATCCAGCGCGGCCTTGTACTCCGCCTCTATGTCCACGGGGATGGTGTTGTCCGCGTCCTTGCTCTTGGATTTGGGTATGGACTCGGTGTGGATGCCGCAGGTCCTGCACCATACGCGGTAGGTGACCTCGCCGCACTCCGGGCATCTGCGGAAGCCCATGTCGACATGGAGCAGCCTCTTGTTGCTGCCGTCCATGGTGTTGTTGTCGGCGTCCAGCGCCTTGGCGGCGCTGACGGTGTCCCTGATGGCGGGGTGGTTGTCGTCCTCCAGTGCCATGAGGACCTGCACCAGAGGCGCCCCGGCCCTCTCCTTGGCCTTTTCGGGACGGCCCATCCTGGTACCGATACGGGTCATGACCCTGGCCTTGACCTCGTATCCGGCGGCCTTGCTGATGGCCTCGAGGACCTCCTCGCCTTCCAGCTCCGCCCTCTTGGACAGCTTGCCCGAGGTCTCGGAGAGTCCGAGGCAGTCGATGATGGGGCGGGTGTACCTCTCTTCTATGATGATCCTGTTGTTGCGGACCTTGTGCAGGGCGTTGAGGTCCTCGAGGATCCTCTTGGGCCCGGGTTCGCGGGGAAGCGTGAGGCTGCCCTCGGAGATCTCGCCCTTCTCCAGGACGAAGTCCCTCAGCTGTGCGAGGGCCTTCGTGTCGATCTCGTTCCAGAACAGATTGAACTTGGGATGGAGTGCCACATTGTACTGCTGGCACATCTCTTTTGCGCGGTCGTAGGTGGGGTCCTCCCAGTCCTCGGGAAGGTTGCCTTCGTTGGCCGCCTTGAGCTCTTCGCGGTGCCATTCGAGGGCGTATCCGCAGGGGACGAGGACGTGGTTGTTCTCGCAGAACTCGCCGTAGGGGACGAGGATCTCGCCGTTGTCCACGACCTCGGCGACTATGTGTTTGATCTTCAGGTAGTCCTCCTTGGTCTGGCAGTAGACCAGGTCCCCGTTGGACAGGAGGACGGTGGGTCCCTCGATGGTGTCGACAGGGGTCACGACGCAGGCCTTTCCGGGCCTCTCGATCTTGCATTGGGTGCCGAGCGCCATGAACTCGTCCATGGCATACATGCTGGCGGGATTGTAGGCGAGGGATGCCAGACCGGAGGTCCTGGCCCTTCCGTATCTCAGCCTGAAAGCGCCCTTGGCGCAGGGATGGCCGAAGATGGGACGTCCGGCGACCATGTCCCTGAGGTACTTGGTGGCGGGTTCGACCTTCTTCTTGGTCTCTCCCTTGTCGCCGGTGTCGACGGTCTTGTGGCGGTCGAGATACTCCCCGATGAAGCCCCATCCCTGGATCTTGAGCTTGTCTACGTGCTTCTTGAGCTTGGACGCCTTCAGGCACATACCCTCGGCGATGACGAGGCATGCACCTCCCCTGACCTGGTTGGTCTCGATACGGGGGAGGTCCCTGAATCCTCCCAGCTCCACCTTCTCGGTACCCTCTCCGTCGACCATGACGGGGCATTCCGAGACGATGAGCTCGATGTCGTCGGGCTCGGGCATGAACTGCAGGTTGGCGCACTGCTTGTAGAGGGGGATCTCCTCCTGGAGCCTTCCGATCTCCTCGGGGGTGGGCTTGTACCTGTCGATGCCCATCTTCTGGCGCACGACGTCGCAGATGAGGACGCTCATGGCCTGTCCGGTACCTCCGGACGCACGGATGGGTCCCGCGAAGACGAGGTCGGCGAAGTCGGTGCCGTCCAGGTTCTTCCTGATGCGGGTGTAGGCGATTCCCTCCAGGGGTGCCACGAGGATACCCTCGGTGATGATGGCGAGACCGATCCTGACCGCGCGGTCGAGGGTCTTCTCCCTGCTCTCGGCGGGCTTGTTGGCGTATTCCTCGGCGACCTTCAGGGCGACGATCTCACGGTTTCCGTACTCGGCGGTGAGCCTGCGGATGTCCTCCGCCAGACCCTCCACCTGGTAATCCTCCAGGAGCTTCTCCACACGGGAGGCGAGGTCCTCCGCACGGGGGATCTCCACGACCTCGGTGGGGTCCTTGCCCCTCTTCCTGGCCTTCTGGGCGATCTGGTACAGGACCTCGGTGTCGTCATCGAGCTTCTTGAAGTACTCCTTCATCTCCTGACTGGTCGCCACTTCTGCCATGTTCACTCTTCCTCTAAGGGTGCTTCCTTGGCCTTCTCCCTGAAGATCTTCCTGAGCATGGTGACGAGTTCCTCCTTGAACTCCGGCATGCCCTCTCCGCTCACAGTGGATATGTGCCAGACGTCGTCGCCGGTGGTCATGATGTCGCATTTGCTCTGTACCACCACGATGGGGACGTCGGAGAAGTTGGTCTTGATGTTCTCGAGGAGCTTGTTCTGCACCTCGAGGCTGTATCCGCAGGTCTCGCTGGGATCCAGGATGAATATCATGATGTCGGTCAGGTATCTCAGGGCCAGGACGGCCTGCTTCTCGATGTCGTTCCTGTCCTCGAAGGTACGGTCCAGGAGTCCGGGGGTGTCCACGATCTGGAACTTCCTCCAGCCGTCCTCGATGTGACCGATGGTGATTCCCTTGGTGGTGAACGGGTAGGGCGCGATCTCGGGAGCCGCGGTGCTGATGTAGGTCACCAGGCTGCTCTTTCCCACGTTCGGGAACCCTGCCACCACGGCGGTGGGTATGTTGGGGTCGATGGTGGGGAGCTCCCTGAACTTGTTCTTGGCGTCCTGCAGGAACAGGAGGTCCTTGGAGATCTGCTTGATGTAGGAGCCGAGACGTCCGTAGAAGCCCTTCTTGATCGATTCGATTATCGCGGGGTCCTTGGTGCGCCTGACCTCCCTGAGCGATTGGTTCTTCAGCAGTTCCGTCCTGCCGGCCGCCCAGTTGAGCGCTCCCAGCGCCTTCTTGTAGCGGTCGATTCCGATGACCAGGTTTACGAGCTCGGGGAAGAAGTCGTCCTGCTTCTCCATCCTAGGGAATTTCTGGATGTAGCCGACGAGAGTCGTCTCGACTATGTCGCCCGAGGCCGTGATCCTGGCGAGGGTGGTCTTCTTCTTGGTGTCCAAGGAGTCGCTGCCCTTTTTGGATATCTTGGCGGCCCTGCGGAATGCCTTGTCCATGAGTTCCTCTGCAGTGAGGACTGTCGGTATAGTAGATTTCATTCCGGCCATACGCTCTCTATCGTAATCGCGTTATTAAGGTTATGTGTGGGTGCGCGCCCGCGCGCTCATGCGGGCGTGAAGGTCATGCTCAGCAGCCAGAGGTCGTAGGTCATGTTCTTCTTCACGCCCATGGCCTTGGGAATGACCTCGTAGGGGCAGTTGGTGATGCCGATCCGGGCCTTCACCTTGGGGGTGCCCAGGTCGTGACCCAGCAGTCCGCCGAGAGCGGCGATGTTGGCGGCTATGTCGACGCCCAGCAGGACCTTCCCTCCGAATTCCTTGTTACCGTTCAGCATCTTCGGGAGCTTGATTCCGCCGTATGCCGTGACGCCCAGGAACACATCCTCGTACAGCACCTTCCCGAGGTCTATGTTGTAGGGGTCCCCGATGCCCAGGAGCAGGGCCTCGATCTTCCCCAGGAGGAACTTCAGCACGTCCCCGACCAGTTCCTTGTCCGCCGCCAGGTACACCCTGAACCCGGTGCGGTTCGCCGACACCAGGTCGGTGAAGTCCACCGAGACGTAGGCGGAGCCTTCGACCAGGCAGGAGGACAGGCGGTTGATGCCGTCGTCGACCGCATACCTCACGGTCCTGGAGATGAGCTCGGCGAGGGCCTCGGAGGAATAGACGTGCCTCATCTCGGTCATGGCCTTGACGGCAGCCCTCTTCACCACGTCGACCACCACGCTCCGGAGGATGCCGTCGGTCCCCAGCAGACCGCCCTTGTTGGCCGCGTCCTCGGTGCCCTCCATGAGCGACCAGTCGGTGGAGCCGTCCATGGCGCGCTGACATGTGGCGCCGTCGTTGCGGCTGTCGGTCATGGTTGCCGAACGGTCGATCTCCACACCGTCTGGGTCTTTCAGTATCAGGTACTCCTTGGAGTTCACCAGGAAGGTCCCCGGGAAGTAGATCACGGCTCTCTCGCCGGGGGCGAGCTCGAGGTCCTTGATGATGTGGACCTTCTTCTTCGAGGTGGTTATCGTCCAATCGTTCAGGTCCACGGCGGAGCCCGTGAGGTTGAGGATCTCCGCCCATTCGCGGTCCTTGTCGGTGCCCTCGGGGTTCGGCTCGAACTCGTTGACGAGCACCCCGCTGACCAGCGGGAAGTTGTACTTCAGCGAGAGTCCCGCGTCGAGCTCTATCTTGGTGCCGGCGATGGGGGAGGGGATGTTCGAGAGGATCTGCGCGATCCCGGGGAAGTCGGAGAGCGCTATGCCGACCTCGTTGTACTGCACCGCCTCGGGGAGCACCGCGTCGATCCTGATCCCCTTGACGGTCCCGCTCAGGGACATGATGTGCTTGTTCACCGCCATGGTGGGATCTATCTCCGCCGAGAGGTCCCATCCGTCGCCCTTCAGATTGAAACCGCCGGTGATGCAGGGGACCCTCTTCTCCTCCCCCTTGGTCTTCACGTTGAGGAAGGCGTTCACCTCCACCCCGCTCACGTTGCCCGAGAACTCGGCCTTCACCAGGTACTTCGTGTAATTCTCCAGGGTCTTCAGGTTGAACGTGAACTTGAGGGTGTAGCCCATGTAGGTGAATCCCACGATCTGGCTGACGGCGGACACGTCTATGATGGCCTGGGCCCCGTCGATGAGCGACACCAGGGCGTCGCAGAACGCCACGGTGAGGGTCTCGGACACGTATCCGGAGAGCTTTTCCAGCGGCCCGAAGATCCTGTCGTAGACCTTCTCGATGATCTCGTTGACGTACTGGGAGACGGTCATTATCGCCTCGGACAGCACGCCCAGGAGGTCCTCCGCCATGGAGAGCAGCTCCCTCAGCGGTTCCAGGAGGGGCTCCAGGGCCTTGAGCAGCAGGTTGTAGAGGTCGCGGAGGACGTCGGTGCTGGCGGGGTAGTCCACGCCGGAGAGGCCCCAGCCGGAGACCACCGCCACCTCTATGCCGATGCGCACCTCGACGGTGTCGGAGTAGACCGAATCCGAGAGGCCGAGGGCCTGCATCAGGCTCCCCGCGGAGGAGACGTCCACGCGGAGACGGTCCTCCAGGGTGACCGGGAACACGGTGCAGAACGGTGCGTCGCGGCTCTCGCCGAAGCCGGTGAAGTGGGTGCTGAGGCCGTTGGCGAAGCCCACCGACACCGAGGGGGAGGACGAGGTGGCCACGGTCAGCCTCTCGGTGTAGGTGCGGTCCCCGGAGGTCAGCGTGAAGTCCCTGTCGAACCCCAGTTCCGCGGGGGCGGCCTCGGGGTTGATGCCCATGTTGGTCCTGAACTCCGTGCACATGCCGAGGGCCACCTTGCGTATGTCGGCGGCGCAGTCGAGCGCGAAGAACCCCGCCGAGAGCATGGCGGTGCAGGCCTTGCGGATGACCGTGCTGCCGGACTCCTCCTTCTCCCTGAGAGCGGAGAGGGTCTGCATGAGCCCGTCCACCTCGGACCTGTACCCGGTGTAGACGCGGTAGTTCCCCTCCTCCATGAACGAATCGGAGATCAGTGCCGCCGCATCCGAGCGCGACATCGAAGACCCAGGCTCCGAGAAATCCCTGATGACGGAATCGATGATGCGGTCCCTCACCATGGCCTCGAAGGCCCCTCTGCCGTAGGTGAAGAGGGAGTCCTTGTGGCTGTCGATGTCGGAGTAGATGGCGGAGTAGAACTGGTCGGGAATCATGCCCGATTCCATCATCCCGCGGGTCACGCTCTCGAACGATTCGGTGTTCCCGCGGAGGGCGGCCTCCACCGCACCCGCGAGGGCGTCGGCGAAGGATTCCGTCCCGCTTACGCTCAGGGTCACGGTCCCCATGCCCCTGCCGTTGGCCACCTTGATTATGGCGCTGTTGACGATCCCGGCGATCCATTCCCTGACCGCGTTGGTGTTGCTGCGGTAGTTGCTCTTGAAGTTGCTGATGACGTCCGAGCCGTAGAGGTCCACGGAGGGATAGGGCACCGTGTAGGCGATCTCTTCTCCCGAAGGGCCGGTCACGGTGAACGCGAAGCTCTGCCCGGTGCGGAGGCCTGTGTAGGCATCGCCGATGACCGACCGGAGATAGGGCTCCGCCGAGAAGTTGTTGCGGCCGGTGACGAACGAGGTCAGGGAGTCCCAGGCGTTCTTCAGCGTATCCGAGATGTAATCGCAGACATTCAGCAGGGAGTTGCCGAGGAAGTAGTCGAACCACTTCCCGACGATGCCGTCCATCTCGGAGTACAGCGCCTGCGCGTACACCGAGTTGAGGTCCACGGTGATCCTCCCGTCGTCGGAGACGAGCCGGGAGGCCAGGTCCACCATGCCGACCATCCCGCCGTCCCCGTCCCTGAAGTAGATGCAGCTGAGGGCGGCGAGGGAGTTGCGGTAGGCCTTCTCCACATCTGCCTCGGTGAGGATCGACTCGGTGCCCTTCTCCCCGTATCTCGAGAATGCCCCGTAACCGTTGATCACCCTGTACTGTGCCAGCGATGTCAGCTGATAATCCATCATCTGCGAGAGGAGGGTGCCGTCGCCCGAGACGGCGTTCTCGAAGAGCGACCCCATCTCCGCCGTCAGCGGGAGGGCGCAGCTGCCGTCAGTCGAGAAGGGGACGGTCCGGGTGTCCTTCCCGGCATCCGATTCGAAGACCGCCGTGATGGAGCCCGTGGCCCTGAGGAACGACGGGATGTAGCCCTCGGCGGTGCCGCCCTCCGTCCTGAGCTTCTCCACGCTCAGGTCGAGGGTGTAGTCGGTCATGGTGACGGTGATGCCCCTGCAGAGCATGGGGAACTGAAGTTCCAGCCACCTGCAGGCCGTGCTGCGGAACTCCTTGCCGCGGTCGTCGAGCGATCCGCAGGAGGGGGTGGCGCACACGTCGAAGAGCATCCTCCCGAGCTCCGCCTCCACGGTCGATCTCAGCTCCTCGGCGGAGATCCCGTGGGAGGAGAGGTCGTCCATGCCGTGGCCGTCCCCGTCCTCGGACTGTCTGACGGAGGCCGCCGCGGCGCAGTAGGCGGAGGAGACCACCAGCAGTGTGACGGCTATGACCGCGAACGGCATGCTGCCAGAACGTCCCTTTCCCAAGGTCCTGTGATTCATGACCGTTCTTCTGCGAAAGCCCATTATAAGGCTCGGATTGCAGTTAGTCGGTTAGCGCCAGCTGTTCCTTTTCCCCTTATATATTATATAGGGCCAAGTTTTTTTCCGATACATGTGCGCAACGGTAAAACCTTATTCGGCGGCAGTCGGCCTTCCCAAGAAGACCACTTCTCTCTGCCCCGAGTGCAGCAAAGCCATCGAGGCAACCATCTTCGAGAAGGACGGAAAGGTCTACATGGAGAAGAACTGCCCCGAGCACGGAAAGTTCACCGACATCTACTGGTCTGACGCCAAGAAGTACCTCGAGGCCGAGAAGTTCGCCAAGGACGGAACCGGACTCTTCAACTCCATGGACGAGACCCTCGCAGAGGGCGAGAACGTCCACATCATCGTCGACGGCCAGAGACTCGACATGAAGTCCCCGACCGCCCTCGCCAACCTTGACCTCACCAACAGATGCAACATGAAATGTCCCATCTGTTTCGCCAACGCCATGGACTGCGGATACGTCTACGAGCCCGACTTCGAGACCGTCTGCAAGATGATGGACGCCCTCCGCAACGAGAAGCCCATCGCCTGTACCGCGATCCAGTTCTCCGGAGGAGAGCCCACCGTCTACCCCAAGCTGGTGGAGGTCATCGCGGCCGCCAAGGAGAAGAAGTTCGCACAGGTCCAGATCGCCACCAACGGTATCGTGTTCTCCAAGAACTACGAGAAGCTGAAGGAATGCGCACAGGCCGGACTCAACACCATCTACCTCCAGTTCGACGGACTCAACGACGACATCTACATGAGGTCCCGCGGAAGGAAGATGATGGCCGTCAAGGACGGCGTCATCGAGAACTGCAGGAAGCTCAGGCAGGAGACCGGACACAGCCCCCCCATCGTCCTCGTGGTCACCACCGTCATGGGACTCAACGACCACCAGATCGGAGACATCCTGAAGTACGCCATCAAGAACAGGGACGTCGTCAGGGGAGTCAACTACCAGCCCGTCGCCTTCACCGGAAGGGTCACCAACGAGGAGGTCTCCGAAGGAAGGATCACCCTCACCGATGTCGCCAAGCGCATCTCCGAGGACACCGGATACACCACCATGGACGACTGGTACCCCGTACCCACCGTGGCAGGAATCTCCAACTACGCATCCATCATCCTGGGTCAGAACAAGATCACCTTCCCGACCCACCCCCACTGCGGTCTCGCTACCTACTTCTTCATCTCTCAGGACGGAAGCAAGGTCGTACCCCTCCCCTCTTTCCTGAAGGTCGAGGAGTTCGTCAAGGGACTCGACGAGATCGCAACCGTCGCCGAGAAGAAGAAGTTCAAGAAGCTCACCGCACTCAAGGTCAGGAAGCTCCTGCTCGAGTGCCTCATCGAGGAGAAGATGCCCGAGGGACTCACCAAGAACGGTCTCATCAAGACCCTCCTCGGAATCATGAGCAAGAAGTCCAAGGACACCCTCGCAGGATTCTCCTGGGGAATGATGTACGTCGGTGCCATGCACTTCCAGGACCATTACAACTACGACTTCGAGAGGGTCAAGCGCTGCTCCATCCACTACGTGACCCCCGACTGCAGGATCATCCCCTTCTGCGCCTACAACAGCGGAATCGAGCTCCGTCAGGAAGTCGAGAAGAAGTTCTCCATCTCGCTCTCCGAGTGGAAGGAGAAGAACAAGGCGGAATACGAGCAGACCGTCGGAGAAATCCAGAAGAACTACCCCATCGTCCCCAAGGACGAGGAAGAAGCTCCCAAGGAGTGAACAACATGAAAGTAAACGAATCCAGATGCCTTCACTGCGGAGGTTGCGTGGGCTCCTGCCCCCAGAACGCGATCTTCCTCAACGACTACGTACTCGAGTTCAGCGACAAGTGCACCAGGTGCGGAATCTGCGTCGGGCTCTGCCCCGTGCAGGCGCTCACTCTCGAACCCAAGGGGGCCAAGCAATGAAGACCGAGATCGTCAACGGAATCAAGAGGATCACCTGTCAGATCCTGATCGTCGGCGGAGGACCCGCCGGAGGTATGGCCGCCAAATGGTGCGCCAAGGGAGGACTCGACACCCTTCTCATCGAGAAGAAGGCCGAGGTCGGAGCACCCCTCAGGTGCGCCGAGGGAGTCTCCAAGGCATGGCTCGACGAGGTCGGAATCGTTCCCGACCCCACCTGGATCAGGGGAGACATGAAGGGAGCGATCCTCAAATCCCCCGACAGGACCACCTTCCAGCTCGACGAGTCCAAGGCAGGTGCCGAGGTCGGATACGTCCTCGAGAGGCACCTCTTCGACAAGGCCCTCGTCAGGGACGGAATCGCCGCCGGAGCCAAGGTCATGATGAGGACCTCCGCCACCGACGTCATCCGCGACGAGAACGGCAAGCTCATCGGAGTCAAGGCCATCGAGTACGGAGAGCCCATCGAGATCTACTGCGACTGTATCGTCGGAGCCGACGGATACGAGTCCCAGGTGGGAAGGTGGGCCGGCATCGACACCAAGCTCAAGCTCAGCGACATCGACTCCTGCATCCAGTACAGGATGGTCAACGCCGACGTCGCCCCCGACTACTGCGAGTTCATCATCGGATCCGAGGCACCCGGAGGATACATCTGGATCTTCCCCAAGGGCAACGGAGTCGCCAACGTCGGTATCGGGGTCATCGGAACCGAGGCCAAGAAGAGGCCCGGACTCGCCAAATAGTGTCTCGACCAGTTCATCGCCAAGGACAGCAGGTTCGACAAGTCCTGTGCTGTCGAGGTGATGGGCGGATTCGTTTCCACCTGCCCCGGACTCGAGGACGGAGCCATCGCAGACAACATCCTGCTCATCGGTGACGCCGCAAGGATCATCGACCCCATCACCGGCGGAGGTATCTGCCACGCATGCAGGACCGGTATGTACGCAGGTAAGGTCCTTACCGAGTGCGCCAAGACCGGCGACTACTCCAAGCAGGCACTCAAGCCCTACGAGAAGATGTGGCGTGACAGGATGGAGGACAAGCTCTACAGGAACTGGTTCGCCAAGGAGAGGCTCGCAACCCTCGACGATGCGACCATCAACGAACTGATGAAGCTCGTGTCCACCGCCGACATCAAGAACGTCACCGTCTACAACCTTCTCAAGGCCATCAAGGAGAAGTTCCCCAAGGTCGTGGAAGGCTTCGAAGACCTGATCTGAAACCCTATCAAGGGGCCCTCCGGGGCCCCGTACCCTTTTTATCGTTCCTTCACGCTATGCCATATCG
>CADAGG010000019.1:14521-19745 GCA_902787415.1 methanogenic archaeon | reverse complement strand
GCCAAGGTCTATTCCGGCCAGGGCGGTAACAATGGCAGGAACAGGGGAAAGGGCAGGAAGCATTGAGGCCTGTCCCTTCTGCGGGAGCGGGGATCTCGTCTTCTCCGGATCCTCCGACGGTGTCAACTGCAACGGCTGCGGAAGACGCTTCTACCTTTCGGATTATATCCAAAAAGACATGCCTGGCACAGGCGATTATCATCACAAGGCGGACCGTATGTCGGAATCCGCCGAAAGGAACCTCGCGTTCGCCCTATCGGAGATCGGACGCATCGTGACCGCCAACGGCCTCCCTCCCTCGGTGAGAGGCTCCGCCGATTCGATCTACCGCAGGGCTGCCGATATGGACCTGATCAGAGGCAGACCGATCGATGCCCTCGCGGCGGCCTCGGTCTACGCCGCCTGCAGGATCTCCGGCATCCCCCGCACCATGGACGAGATCGCGGAGAACGGAGGGGTCGGCAGGAAGGAGCTCGGAAGGACCTACCGCCATCTCTCCAAGGAACTCGGGCTCGCGCTGTCGCCCGCCAGGCCGCAGGACTACATCGGAAGGTACTGCGATTCGTTGAAACTGGGCACCGAGGTCCGCGAGAAGTCGTTGTCCCTTATCAGGAAGGCGTCCGAGAGCGACCTCCTCTCCGGTCTCGGACCGGCCGGCGTCACCGCGGCGGCGGTTTACATCTCGGCGATAATCTGCGGGGAGCACAGGTCGCAGAAACAGGTGGCGGATGCCGCCGGGATATCCGAGGTCACGCTCAGGAGCAGGTACAGGAAACTGGCCGATGGCCTGGGGATAAGGATCGAGTTCAGCTGAGCTCAGGGCCTGAACCATTTGAACTCGAGGTACTCAATCTCTTTTCCGACCCTGCAGAACAGGATCTGCTTCTTCACGCCGCCGGAGAGCCTGACGGTACGGGAGATGTCGGGCCACATGGCGACGACCGAACCGGGCACCGCGTGAACGAGATACCTGGCGTGGCATTCGTCGGGGGACTGCTCGTACACCCTGAAGTGGGTGCCGTACTTGAAACCGGTCTTCACCACGAGTCCGCGGTTCCTGAGGTCGGTGTACGCCTTCAGGCGGAGGTCGAACTCGTCCTGGTTCTTCTTCCCGAATGATATCAGGTCATCCCTGGTGAGCTGCTTCCCCTTGCGGTCGAAGAGCTCCAGCTCCCCGGTGCCCAGCAGATAGCAGCCCTCGATGAGGGACAGCTGGAGGACACCCTGCATGTTCTTCCCGTAGAAGGCGCGGGCGTGAAGCCTAGCCTCTCGCCCTCGTCGGAATCGAACACGAAGATGCGGTCGGAGATGAGCTTGCCCGCGACTGGCTCCGCTCTCTCGGTGGGGGAGATCTTTCCCTCGGGGTCCAGGATGGCCATCTTGTAGTACGTGAGGTCGCCCTCCTCGTCCACCACTCCGTAGAGCAGCTGCTTCCCGCGGTCCTCGCTCTGGGCAATCTCGTCCATGAACTCGTTGATGTTCAGGGCGGAACGCTCGGACACGGCGCAGACCATGTAGAGCGGGGCGGATTTGGAAGGGGACATGCCGCGGGGGTAGACCCTGAGGTCGAAGCTTCCCGATTCGGGCTTCACGATGAACCCCCTCTCGCGGAGGTCCTTGAAGACGATGTACTTGATGTCGAAGTCGCTGATCAGTCCGGACGCGTAGTCGAAAAGATCGTTGAAGGTCATCTTCTTCTTGCGGTAGACGACCTCCAGACGGTTCAGCTGGAGGAGGAACGCCGCCTCCACCAGGTCGAGCTCGAGGGCGCCTCCGCTCATAGGATAGCCGAAGTTACCCTTGCTGAAGGTCTGACTGGCCTCCCTGACATCGTTGATGAACACGGAGCGGTCCTTAAGCTCGCCGGACATGCTACTGGGATTGTCCCAGCAGATATAATGCTTGTTGGTTTGGCACGAGAGTGCAATACAGATACCTTTTTATAGAAGTTCAAACTATATAACCACTAGTTGTAAACTGCGGGTGAACAACACATGTATGATATGGACAGTATCCTGGCAGTGGTAGAGAATCCGACCAGAAGGAAGATCCTTCAGGCTGTGGTAAGAGAGCCCCACTACCCCCTCCAGCTCTCGAAAGAGCTGGGCATCAGCCAGCAGGCGATAGTCAAGAACCTGAACCTGATGGAGAAGGAGGGACTGGTGGTGAGCTACCGCCAGAGCAGCGACAGGGGTCCCGAGAGGATCTTCTACAAGCCGAACACGGAGTTCACCATAACCATCGACATGAGGAACAACATGTTCGAGGTGAGGCTGATCCCCGCCGGCGAGTCAGGTAACAAGGAAGAACAGGAAAAGGAAACGAAGACGGTCGACGAGCGCAAGCTGGAGGAGGTCCGCGGCAGGATCTCCCAGATCGACCGCCAGATCACTGAGTTCGACAGACGCAGGTCGGCCCTGGTGAGGGAGCGCAACAACCTCATCGAGGAGTTCCTGCAGATGGCGGACCTGAACAACATGGACTACGAACACAGGGAGCTGCTGTACGACCTGCTCAACAGACCCAACTGGAATGCCGAGGACATATCGAAGAAGCTCGGATTCAACGAGACGATAGTGTCCAGGATGATTGACGAAATCCTGCAGTACTGCAGGGAAATGGAGAGGTGATCATTATGACTACGAACGATAAAGCGATCAAGGTCGCTGAACTGAAACCGGGAGAGGCGGGAAAAGGAATCGCCAGGCTCGACCCCGAGCTGATGAACATCCTGGGACTGAAGGTAGGGGACATCGCGCTGGTCATCGGTAACAAGAAGACCGCGGTGAAGATCCTGTCCGGTCCGGCCGAGGACGCCAACAGGGGAATCATCAGGCTCGACGGTTCCGCCAGGCGCAACGCCGGAGTGTCCATCGACGAGCGTGTCGATGTGAAGAAGGCGGAGACCAAGGAGACCGCCAAGATCACGTTCTCGCCCACCGAGGAGCTCAGGCTCCAGGGCGGAGAGGACTATCTGGCACAAGCGCTCGTCGGAAGGTCGTTCGTCACGGGGGCCGTGCTCTCCCTTAACATCATGGGCAACAAGCTCGACCTCGTGGTGACCTCGTTCTCACCCACCGCCGAAGCCGCTCTCATGACCGCCGAGACCAAGGTCAAGATCAACGACAAGCCCGTTTCCAAGGAGAACATGGATGTCCCGAAGGTGTCCTACGACGATGTCGGAGGACTCGGCAACGTGATCTCGCAGATCAGGGAGATGGTCGAGCTTCCGCTCAAACACCCCGAGCTCTTCAAGAGGCTGGGCATCGAGGCTCCCAAGGGAGTGCTGCTCCACGGTCCGCCGGGAACCGGTAAGACCATGCTCGCGAAGGCTGTCGCGGGAGAGACCAGCAGCAACTTCATCTCCATCGGCGGACCCGAGATCATGAGCAAGTTCTACGGAGAGTCCGAGGGCAAGCTCAGGGAGATCTTCAAGGATGCAGAGGAGAACTCGCCGAGTATCATCTTCATCGACGAGATCGACTCCATCGCGCCCAAGAGGGACAACGTCCAGGGAGAGGAGGAGCGCCGTATCGTGGCCCAGCTCCTGTCCCTGATGGACGGACTGAACTCCAGGGGCAAGGTCGTGGTCATCGGCGCCACCAACCGTCCCAACTCCATCGACGAGGCCCTCAGGAGGCCCGGCAGGTTCGACAGGGAGATCGAGATCGGCGTGCCCGACGTGCACGGACGTCTCGAGATCCTCCAGATCCACACCAGGGGCATGCCCCTGACCAAGGATGTGGACCTCAAGCTCCTGTCCGAGAAGACCCACGGATACGTAGGTGCGGATCTCGCCGCCCTCTGCAGGGAGGCCGCCATGGCCGCCCTCAGGCGTGTGCTCCCCGACGTCAACGTGGACGAGGAGACCATCCCCAGCGAGGTGCTCAACAAGATCTCCGTCGGCATGGAGGACTTCACCAACGCCATGAAGAACCTGCAGCCCTCCACCATGAGGGAGGTCCTCATCGAGAAGCCCAACGTGAAATGGGACGACATCGGAGCGCTGGCGGACGCCAAGCAGGAGCTGAAGGAGGCCGTCGAGTGGCCCCTGAAGTACGGCAAGGTGTTCGCCCACATGAACGCCAAACCCCCGAAGGGCATCCTCCTGTACGGTCCCCCGGGAACCGGTAAGACCCTGCTCGCGAAGGCGGTGGCCACCGAATCCGAGGCCAACTTCATCTCCGTGAAGGGACCGGAGTTCCTGAACAAATGGGTCGGCGAATCCGAGAAAGCGGTCCGCGAGACCTTCAGGAAAGCCCGCCAGGCGTCCCCCTGCGTCATCTTCATGGATGAGATAGATTCCATAGTGCCAGTAAGGGGAACCGGAGGCGACAGCAACGTCACCGAGAGGGTCGTCTCGCAGATGCTGACCGAGCTCGACGGACTGGAGCCCATGAACGACGTCGTGGTCATCGCGGCGACCAACCGTCCCGACATGATCGACCCCGCCCTGCTCAGGCCGGTGCGGACATCTCCGCCATCTGCAACGAGGCGGTCATGTCGGCGGTCAGGCGTCTCGTGGCCGGCGGAAAGGAACCCACCGAGGAGGAGATCGCCAACTGCAAGGTCTCCATGGACGACATGGTCAAGGCGGTCGACAAGTTCGGCCCCGCCGCGTCCGCGAAGATCAAGGAGTACGGCGAAAGCAGCATCTACCGCCACTGAAGCCATTTTCATCCTCCGACCCCGCGGTCGGGCCCCTACGGGGCCCACCGCTACCTTTTTTTAGAAATACTAACATTTTTCATATTATGACAAGAGAGGACATGATTAACACCACCCGCGCAATTCTGGCGAGGGCGGGGTTCGATGTTTCTTCGGCCATCAACATACGCAGCGTATGTTTCGACGTGGTCGGCAGGAGGGAGAAGACCCTCCTGATCATCAAGGTCCTCTCCAACGTCGACGCCTTCTCCAGGGAGAACTCCGAGGAGATGAAGATCATGGCTGAGGCGCTGGACGCCAACCCCCTGCTCATCGGGGAGACCTCCAGTTCCGGACCCCTCGAGAAGGGCATCGTCTACTCCAGGTTCAAGATCCCCATCATCTCCAACGAGACGCTGGCGGAGCACCTTCTGGAGGAGGTCCCGCCGTTCATCTTCGCCGCCCCCGGAGGACTGTACGTCAAGATCGACAGCGACGTGCTCAAGCAGCTCCGCGACGAGCGCGGCATCAGCCTGGGTACCCTGGCGGAGACCGCAGGTGTGTCCAGGAGGACCAT
>CADAGG010000019.1:0-14503 GCA_902787415.1 methanogenic archaeon | reverse complement strand
GCCATGATCGACGCCGCCCTCCGTCTGGAGGAGTTCCTCGACGTCCCCATCGTGCAGCCCCTCGACCCCTTCGAGTACAAGAGGGACGACACCGCCGCCAAGCACGAGATCGAACTCGGCGGAACCACCGGCTCCCAGAGGCTGGACCGCCTGCTCAACATCGGATTCGCGGTCACGCCCATCATCAGGGGCCCGTTCGAGGCCATGTCCAGGGACAACTCGCAGAACACCGTGGTGCTGACCGGACTGGACACCGACAAGACCAAGATCATCCAGAAGGCGCTCATCGCCGCCGAGCTCTCCAACCTGTCGAAGAGACCCTCGGTCCTCATCGTTCAGAAGAAGCAGACCTCGGACAACATCGGATCCACCGCGCTGGTGACCGACGATGAGCTGAAGAAGATCGACGACAAAACCACATTCACCGATATGATCCTCTCCCGGAGCACCAAGAAATGATGCGTTTCAAGGTAGGGGAATGCGATATCGACATTCTTCCGGTGGTCAACGGCCTCGTTTCGGAGGCCGATAAGGTACGTGCCGCATTCGGGGGTTACGAGGCATACGCCGCCTCCCTCGGATGGGAAGGCCTCGAGGCCCTCAGGAAAAGGGATGAGATCGGGGTCGACAATGTGGAGGTCAGCGAGCTCGATATAGTGTACTCGGCAAAGATGTCGGTGTTTGGAGAGGTCCAGACCCCCTCCCCCGCATTCTGCGAACTGGTGGACCTCTGCACCGAGGCCGGCCAGAACGTCATCCCCCTGGACATGAACGACGAGGAGTTCGACGACGCCTTCATGGAATGCGTCAGCGCCACCCAGTTCACATCGGTGCACCATCTGGCCAAGAAGGGCTACCGCAAGAGGATGGACGCCGCCACCCCGGAGGAACTGGCCGTCGCCTGGGACTCCTTCGTGGAATCCAACCGGGGGTTCAGGAAGCTGGATAAGAGGCGCGAGGAGCACATCGCGAAGGAGCTCGCGGATGTCGCCCGTTTCAGGAGGAAGGTCCTGGCGGTGATCGAGGTCGAGCGCGTGGAAGGGGTCTCCGAACTGTTGAAGGAGGTTGTAAAGAATGGATGACTGCGAGATGTGCCAGATGTGGCGCGAGAGGGGTGCGAAGTTCTGTTCGCACTGCGGCAAGGCACTCGATCCGGTCCCGCCGGTCGAGAAGAAGGACGACTTCGGCATACTGCACCTGTTCCTGCTCCTGACCATAACGGTCGTCGTGTTCATAGTGGTCAACAACCTGGTCTACTGCATCGTGAACTTCGGAGGGATCTCGGCAGATATATCCTCCAACCTCACGGTGGCGGTCTACGTCCCATTAGGGATCGACGACCTCATCCTGACCCGCCTCCGCGGTACGGCCGTATCGGTCATCTTCGCCCTGGACCTCGTCATCATCGGCGTCTGCCTGGCGTACGCGGTCTACAGCTTCTACAGGGGATACATGAACGAGCAGGCCACGGGAGATGCCGACTGCACCGAGAAGACCGGCCTGGTGGGCTGCTCCACCATCCTGGCGGTTTCCCTCCTCCTGAGCATAATCTACATCATGATGACGGCCGTATCTGGGAACACCCCCGACAGCAGCTGGATGTCCTCCTACACCGATTTCGAGATGGTGTTCCGCCTCACCAGGGCGGGAGTCATCGAGGAGGTCATGTACAGGGTTTTCTGGATAGGTGTCCCCATGGTCGTCGTCGCCCTCATCGTCGCCAGGAACAGCCGCTGCTGGCAGTTCCTCCTGGGAGGATTCGGCATGAGCAAGGCGGCATTCATCCTCCTGGTGGTGTCCTCGGTCCTCTTCGGACTCGCCCATCTGAACGGATGGGGCTGGAGCAAGGTCCCCGACGCGGCACTGGGGGGCCTCCTGTTCGGTTACATCTACATCCAATACGGACTGTACGCGTCCATCCTGGCACATTGCGCAATCGATGTAATGTCCACCATCGGGTACACCATCGGGACCGGCGTCCAGAGCCTCGCCCTCCTGGGCCTGATGTTCCTCGGAATCATCACCCTCATCAGCTGGTTCATCAAGCCCAACATGGATGCGGTCGACATCAGAAGGATGAAGAACTTCCCGCGAAATCGATGTTCCCGTCGCCTATGGTCAGGTGCGCATCCCTGTCCCCGAGGTTGTCGTGGATGTGAATGTTGCGGATCCTGTCACCGAAGGTGTCGATCATGGCATCGATCTGCCCCGAGGTGTTGGCGTGGCCTATGTCGAAGCAGATGTCCAGGTCGGTGCCGTCCACGATGGATGCTAATTCATCCGCCTGTATCCCCAGCATCACCGGGAAGCTGGGCATGTTCTCGATGCACGCGTGAAGTCCGTACTCCGAGGCCGCCCTGTCGAACTCCTTCATGGAACGGCGGGCCGCCTCCAAGGAAATCTCGCGTGTGTCGTGCACCGCGAGATTGATGATGCCCGGGTGGATAGTGACGGTGTCGATCCCCAGCCTGTGAGCGGACTCCATCTCCGAGAGAACGTTGCCGACGGATGCCCTGCGGATGGATTCGTTGGTGGAAGCGATGTTGATGTCCGCTATCCCCGTGTGCAGGGAGAAGGTCATGTCCGAGCTCTCGATGAGTGGCGTATACCTCTCCGCAACCAGGGGTCCGAAGTGGCTGAGCTCGGAGAAGATCTCCCAGTGCCTGAAGTGTCCGGAGATATGCTGGCACATCTCGTCGAAGGGGGTCTTGGAGAACTCCGGGCAGGAGACCCCGATGACGTTCATTGGCGGACCTCTTCACCGTTCACCGTCATGGGGGCGACGCGGTCGATGAGCGCCTCGATGTCGGGATCCTCCACGCAGACGCTGATGGTGCCCAGCACGGTGCGGTAGTCGACGAAGGATACCTTGCCGACGGTGGCGACCTGCTTGTTGAGGCTGAAAACGGTCTTGGTGCTGCTTCCGCGGGTGCCCCTCTGCATCTGCGAACGGGCGGTATCGAGGATCTTCTGACGCCTGATGAGGGCGGAGAACCTGTCGAGATCGGCGGGGCCCTTCATCTCCTTCTCGGTGAGTTCGAACTCTCCCGTGGGGAATATGTTGAGGAGGGCGGTCCTGATTTTATCGGGATCCTCGCTCGGGTAGACCGGGCACGACACGGTGACTGAGACCATGTCTCTCCTATCTGATAACCGATATAAATGTGCAATCCTATAGGTGCGGTATGCGTGACGAGGTGTTGACAGCCGCGGCAAGGAAGAACCTTTTCCTTGCTCCCGAAGCCCTGGAGATCATAGACTCCAACGGGTATTCGATGGACTTCGTCAACACCCTTCTTAACTCGCTCTCGAACAACGCCTTCCTGGTCACCAAGCAGGACGTGCTCGATTTCCTGAACGGCGACAAGGGCCTGTTCACCTCCGAGAAGGTCATCAAGCCCAGGATCAAGAGGGACCTCGACCTGAAGATCGTGCCCGGCTCCGATATCACCGGCCAGAGCACCTGCGTCGGGACCATAGAGGACTTCACCAACTACTTCAGGAGCAGATACAACATCCTGAAGAAGATCCTCACCAACCGGAAGGACTTCGGTTTCGCCAGCACCATCGAGGCCGCCAGGCGCCACAACCGCGACGTGAAGATCGTCGGCATGGTCTACGACAAGAAGATCACGCAGAAGAACGGACACACCATCCTGGAGATCGAGGACGAGACGGGTACCTGCAGCGTCTTCATCAGCAAGGACTCACCCCTCGCCAACGAGATCTTCGTCAACGACGAGGTCATCGGGGTGGCAGGGAAGTTCGCCGAGAAGAGCAAGCTGTTCATCGCCAACGAGATCTTCCGCCCGGACGTGCCCAAGAACCATACCTGGGTCCCCAGCGACAGCACCTCCAGCATCGCCTTCCTCTCGGACATCCACATCGGGAGCAAGGAGTTCCTGACCGCCAGCTGGGAGAAGATGATCGCCTGGCTGAGGCACAACGCCGCGGAACAGGAGATCAACTACCTGGTGCTCCCCGGGGACGTGGTGGACGGTATCGGGGCCTATCCCGATCAGGAGAAGGACCTGGAGATCCTCGACATCTACAAGCAGTACGAGGCCCTGTCGGAGTACCTGAAGGAGATCCCCGACCACATGAAGGTCGTCCTCCATCCCGGCAACCACGACGCCTGCAGGCTCGCCGAACCGCAGCCCGCCCTCAACGAGATGTACACCAAGACCTTCGATTCCAGCATCTACATGACCGGCAACCCTATCAACCTCGAGGTGGAGGGAAGGTTCGTCACCTCCTACCACGGCAAGAGCATCGACGACTGGATCGCCGGTGTCAGGGGAATGACCTACGAGGACCCCATCAGGGTCATGAAGGAGATGGTCGTCAGGAGGCACATGGCCCCGATGTACGGCGCCAGGAACGCCCTCGCGCCCGAGAAGAAGGACTATCTCGCTCTGGAGCACCTGCCCGACATCTTCGTGTCCGGACACGTCCACGGCGCGGGCGGAATGGATTACAAGGGAGTGAAGATGATCAACGCCTCCACCTGGCAGTCGCAGACCGATTACCAGAAGCAGCACAACTTCAACCCCAACCCCGGCGTCATGCCCGTGGTCCATCTCGGTACCGGCAAGATGACCATGATGGAATTCGCCAAGGACTGAGCCGTTTTCCGATATGCTGGCACATATCGTTTTCATCGATTTGGGATGTTAAAAAAAGAATCCTGTCCGGCAGGTCTCCCTGCGGACAGGTAAGTGGTTTCAAAGCCAATTCAACGCGAATACGGCGATGATCAGGAACGCCCCGAGCACAAGCATACCATAGCTTATCGCCCAGATCAGGGTGAACGCCCGTCTTACTTTGATGGGGTCCTCCCAGATTCCTTCCACGCGTTCCCTTAATGACTTCACTCGGTTGACGCTCCTTTCTTCTTGAGGTGTTTCAGACGGGTGGTTTCCTCTCTGGACATCTCTTCGAGACGGAATTTGACGAACCTCTCCGATTCCTTGAATTCGGGGATGATCTTGAATTCCAGTGCGTTTACACGCCTCTTGGTCTTCTCGATCTCATCCAGCAGTTTCTTCATGGCGGTCTCGATCTCGGCTGCACGGATCAGGGTGATGAGAAGCTTCTCAAACGCCGCTGCGGCATCCTCGATGTAGGCGGAGGTCTCGATCACACCGTAACCCTTCTGGAGAAGGGTGGTGTGGATGTTGTTTGCCTCTACCCTGGGGACCATGAGTCCCATGATGGATTTGCTGCTGAGGTCGACTTCAGGGTGCGACTTGAGTGCGTATGCCGCACTCTTCACCGCAAGCTCTCCGTCAACGACCTTCGCAATGGTGATTTTCTTCATTGCGAGCTGGAAGTCCGAAGCAACACCGACACGCATCTGCCTCGCCTTCTCCATGATCTCGAAGAACTCAAGGATGAGTCCGTCCCTCTTCATCTTGAGGATCTTGTGTCCGGACTGGGACAGCTTGATCCTCCTTTTGAGGTCGAGAAGCACGGAACGGGTCGGGGTGACATCGCGGGCTGCCATCGGTCATCACTCCTTCTTGGGAAGGTAGGTCTGGATCAGCGACTTCTTGATCCTGGTGAGCTGGTCGATGTCGAGCTCGGCGAGGATCTCCCATGCGATGTCGAGAGTCCTCTCGATGGAACGGTCCTCGTAGAGTCCCTGGCGGACGACACGGTCCTCGAAGAGATCTGCGAAGTCGAGCAGCTTCCTGTCCTTGGCGGACAGGGAGTCCTTACCGACGATTGCGACCAGTCCACGGAGGTCCTTTCCTTCTGCGTACGAGGCGTACAGCTGGTCGGAAACGGCCTTGTGGTCGTCACGGGTCTTGCCCTCACCGATACCGTTGTTCATCAGCCTGGACAGGGAGCTGGACACGTTGACAGGGGGGTAGATACCGTTCCTGTGGAGGTCCATCGTAAGAACGATCTGACCCTCGGTGATGTATCCGGAAAGATCGGGGATGGGGTGGGTGATATCCGCACCGGGCATGGTGAGGATGGGGATCTGAGTGATGGATCCGGCCTTGCCCTTGATCTTACCTGCACGCTCGTAGAGCTGTGCGAGGTCGGTGTACATGTAACCGGGGTATCCACGCCTTCCGGGCACCTCTTCACGAGCTGCTCCGACCTGACGCAGGGCCTCACAGTAGTTGGTGATGTCGGTCATGATGACGAGAACCTGCATTCCGAGCTCGAATGCCATGTACTCCGCGGTGGTAAGTCCCAGACGGGGAGTGGCGATACGCTCGACGGCAGGGTCGTCTGCGAGGTTCAGGAAGACGACGGCGTTCTTCAGAGCACCGGTCCTCTCGAACTCGGACATGAACTTCTGCTTCTCTTCGTTGGTGATACCGAGAGCGATGAACACGACAGCGAATTCCTCGTTCTCTCCGCGGACCTTGGCCTGCCTTGCGATCTGCAGTGCAATATCGTTGTGGGGAAGACCGGATGCGGAGAAGATGGGGAGCTTCTGACCGCGGACGAGGGTGTTCATTCCGTCGATGGTCGAGATACCGGTCTCGATGAAGTCGGCGGGGGAGTCCCTTGCCCAGGGGTTGATAGCTGCTCCTGCGATGTCGAGCATCTTGTCGGGTACGATCTCTGCGCCTCCGTCGAGGGGCTTGGCGGATCCGGAGAGGACCCTTCCGAGCATGTCCTTGGAGACGGGCATCTTCATGGTGTCGCCGAGGAAGCGGACAGATGCGGACCTGTCGATTCCGGTGGTTCCCTCGAAGATCTGGATGACGACCATGCCGTCAGCAGAATCGAGAACCTCACCGTTCTTGAAGGATCCGTCGGAAAGCCTTACCTTGACGAGCTCTTTGTATCCTACGGGCTCCTCGGTCTTCACGAAGACGAGAGGTCCCTGGATGTTCTGGATTGTTTTGTACTCTTTGGCTACTGCTTCCATTTTCAAGCCTCCAGTTTAGAGAACTGCTCGTCCATGTCCTTCTCGACTGCGTCGAGCTCTGCATCGACATCCTTCTCGTACTTTGCCTGCTGGAACTTCTGCCTTACGGGGAGGTACGCGATCTTGTCGACCTGTACGCCGCCCTCGAGGGCCTTGTCTGCGAGGTCAGAGTATTTCTTGATGAGGGAGAGCATCTTGTACTGCCTGTTGAGGGGGCAGAAGCAGTCGACGGGGTCGTATGCGTTCTGCTGCAGGAAGATCTCACGGATCATCTTGGCGACCTCGAGGATGATCTTCTGCTCGTCGGGCAGAGAGTCGGAACCGACCATCTGAACGACTTCCTGAAGCTCAGCCTCTTTCTGGAGAACCTTCATAGCCCAGGTCTTGAGCTCGGGGAAGTTCTCTGCGACGTTGGCCTTGAACCATGCTCCCAGCTGTGCATCGTACATGGTGTAGGAGGTCAGCCAGTTGATGGTGGGGAAGTGACGCCTCTCCCTGAGTTTGGTATCCAGTGCCCAGAAGACACGGACGATACGCAGGGTGTTCTGAGTGACAGGCTCGGAAAGGTCTCCTCCGGGAGGAGAAACTGCTCCGATAACGGAGATGGATCCGTCCTCTCCGCATAGGGACTTTCCACGGCATGCACGCTCGTAGAACTCGGACAGCCTACCGGACAGGTATGCGGGGTATCCTTCCTCTCCGGGCATCTCTTCGAGCCTGGAGGAGATCTCCCTCATTGCCTCGGCCCACCTGGAGGTGGAGTCTGCCATGAGTGCGACGTTGTATCCCATGTCCCTGAAGTACTCAGCGATGGTCATTCCGGTGTAGACGGATGCCTCACGAGCAGCGACAGGCATGTTGGAGGTGTTGGCGATGAGGACGGTCCTCTTCATGAGGGACTCTCCGGTCCTGGGGTCCTCCAGTGCGGGGAACTCGGTAAGAACCTCGGTCATCTCGTTTCCACGCTCTCCGCATCCGATGTAGACGACGATGTCTGCGTCGGAGTACTTTGCGAGGGACTGCTGGGTAACGGTCTTTCCGGTACCGAATGCACCGGGGATTGCGGCTGCTCCTCCCTTTGCGAGGGGGAACATGGTGTCGAGAACACGGAGTCCGGTGACCAGAGGTACATCGGGGCTGTATTTCTCGATGACAGGCCTGGGCTGACGGACGGGCCATTTCTGCATCATGGGGTACTGGACGCCATCGACTTTGATGACGGGCTCCTCCACGGTGAAAGATCCTTCCTTGATCTCCTCGACCTTTCCCTTCTGTGCGTTGGGGGGAAGCATGATCTTGTGGACCATGGGTCCTTCCTGCACGGTTCCGATGACGGATCCTGCAGAAACCTCGTCTCCGACGGCAACGGCGGGGACGAAGTCCCATTTGGTTTCCCTGCTGAGTCCAGGTGCGGTGGCACCACGGCCGATGAAGTCTCCGGTCATTTCCCTGAGGACAGGGAGGGGCCTCTGAATTCCGTCGTAAACGGAGGTCAGGAGTCCGGGACCGAGTTCAACGGCGAGGGGGAGTCCGCTGTTAGTGACGGGCTCTCCGGGTTTGATTCCGGTGGTATCCTCGTAAACCTGGATGATAGAATAGTCGCCGACGATTTTGATAACCTCTCCCATCAGTTTCTCGTTTCCAACATGTACGACATCGTACATCCTGGGGGAGATACCGGTGGCGGTTACGACAGGTCCAGCGACCCTGTAAATTACACCTTCAGTGCTCATTCATTCATCCTCTGTCTTAAACAAGTCAACGCCAATGACTTTCTTGACCTTCTCGCGAAGGTCGCTCTGGTCTCCGCCGACAGGCACGACGACGGGCTGGATGAGATCCATGACCTTCGTCTTGAAGTGGGCGGTCAGATACTGCAGGTCGTCTGCGTTTACCGCAAGGATTCCGACATTGGCATCGGAAATCGCTTCCTGCATTTTTTCCTGGTAATTTGTCTGGTCCGCGATGAAGACGGTCTTCACGCCTGCGAGGCGGAAGCCGAGAGTGAATTCATCGCTGCCGATAACTGCTATCTCCATCAGATCACCAACAGATTCTTGATTGAGTCCCTGTCAAGACCGCTGTCGACACCGTGTGCCACGGTCCTGATCTTCTTGACCTCATCCTCCTTCATGATCATGTATACCACGACGGGGATGACGGAAAGAGGGTACATGTGTGCGACCTGGATTGCCATCTGGAGCCTGACCCTTTCCATGGAAAGGACCAGAAGCGAGATGGTGGGGGTCTGAGAGAGCGCCTTCAGTTCCTCGTAGATCTTCATGGACTGAAGCTCGTTGAAAGCTGCCTCCATGGTAGGCGCGGCGGCTGCCTGCGCGTAGATCTTCTGGTTGAGCTGGTATCCTCCCGGGATGAAGAAGTCAGCTGCCTCCTCTCCTCCGATGTTCTCCATCTTGAGTTTCATGATGGTCTCGACGTTCTTGAGATCGATCACGTACTTCATGTAGTTACGGAAGATGTTGGTAGCCCTGTCTTTTCCGGAGATGGAATCAAGGACGTTCTTGTAGTAGCCCTTGGTGATCTCATCTTCGATCTTGGTCAGGATCTTGTCCTCCTTGTAGGCGCGGATGGCCTCGTCGGAAACGGACAGACCCGTCTTGCTCTTGAAGATGGCCAGTGCTTCCTCGATGGAGGGGGCGGACAGGAGTTTCTCCAGGTCGTCCTCCTTCAGGGAACCGGCTATGACAAGGTCCTCCCTCATGTTTTCGAGGGTAAGTCCGTAGTTCTTACCGCGGAGCACGACCTTGAGGTTCTCAAAGTCCCACTTGGTAAGGTAGGCGGCGACCATGTCTTTGAGCTCACCGTTTGCTGATTCCAGGATACTGCGGAACTGCTTGGACATGTTCATGTAGGTAGCATACTCGAGAAGCTCGATTCCGGAGTGCCTGACCGCAAGGTCGTTCATCTCCTTGGAGTAACCGGCTTCGCTGATGAAGTGCGAGATCTCAGGGACGGACATCATCAACATTTTGTTGTAGTCCTCTTCCTTGAGGAGTTTAGACTGCTTAGCCTTAACCCTCGCAGACATGTATGCGTAGTTACCTGTTCCGCTGTGCTTGAACATGCTCTCTCACCCAAACAGGATGTCGGATAGCTGTTTCAGGTTGCTGTCCCAGATGTTCTGGAGAAGTACCTCGAACTGCATGTCGACCTCGACCTTTCCGTCCTCGCTCTGGAGGAGAAGTCCGGAGCGGACGCTTGCGCTCTTCTCGACGGACTTCACACCGAGGTCGGCTGCGGAGAAGTCATCCTTCTCGGACATGACGGCCTTGGGCTCGGGGATGATGGTCTTGGCGGATGCCACCAGGGCCTGGTAGTATGCCAGCTTCTTCTTGGCGGGCACGCTCTCGATCTGCCTGAGGGCAGACTCGAAGGCCTCGGTGAGGATCTCCTTCTTCTTGGACAGGACCAGCTTTTTGCTCTCCAGGTCTGCGCTAGAGCTGACCTGGCGTGCGAGGGTCTCCTTTGTCTCTGCGACCCTCTTGTCCTCTTTCTGCTTCACTTCGGCAATCTCGGCATCGACCTTAGCGTTGATTGCTGCAATCTCCTCCGCCTGCTCCTTCTGGATGCGGGCGACCTCGGTTGCGGCCGCTGCCTGGATCTCCTTGGTTACGCTGTCTAGTGCCAAATAAAGGCCCCCAGACTCACATAACGAAGATTGCCATGATAGCGATAACGAGACCGAAGATGACGATGGTTTCAGGGAGAACGGTGAAGATCATGGCCCTTCCGAAGAGGGAGGGGTTCTCAGTGATTGCACCGACTGCTGCTGCACCGATGTCTTTCTCCGCGATTCCGGATCCGAGTCCTGCGAGTCCGACTGCGAGTCCTGCTCCGATTGCGATCATTCCTGCTGCTTCTGCTGCTGCCATATTTTTCAAACCTCTTTGATGTTGTTGGTGTTTTTGCTGAAAAAGGTTTTAGTGCGGACCTCCTGAAGAGGTGCGAACGATTCTCCGCCTCCTTCATAGAACCTCATCATGAGTTCGACGAACTGCAACCTGAGGGCGTGCAGACCTGCGGAAAGGATTCCGAGGGTCCATACGACGAGGTGGAGGAAACAGAATAGGAATATTCCAACCACTAACATGATCACGTTAGCGAAGGGGTCGAAGACGACTTCTCCGCCAGCGGTGGTCCTGGTCGCGATTATCATTCCGAATACGATGTAGTTGAATGCAAGCGCCATACCGGCCTTCGACATGGTGATTGCTGCAAGCCTGGTGTAGGAAAGAATCCAACCGATGACTTCAGGAATACCCATGATTGCCTGCATTCCGCCTTCTGCCTTTGCGTTTAATGCGATTCCGACTACCAGACACACGATAGCCACTACGAGCAGGATGAGGGGGGTTCCTTTGGCGATGTCGCCAATCTCTCCTCCGAACATTGCCTGGGTGAGGGCGAGACAGAACAGGATCATTCCGAAGAAGGTGAAGACGAGTCCTCCCTTCTCCATGAACGCGGCCTTTCCGCCGTGCTGCTTCACGATGTTGTACACACCGCAGAGGATACCGATGAAGAGGTGAACGATACCGACGTAGACGGAGAGCTTCAGGAGCAACGCGACGTTGACGAGCTTTCCGATACCGGTCTCACCTCCGGTCCAGGTTCCGGTTGCTGAGTCCCAGGTTCCTGCAGAGCAGATCATGTGGTTGAACCACTCAGGGAACTTGGCTCCGAAAATCCAATCCCAAGTCACACTGGTTCCGCCCACGGCGACGTGGTCGTGGTGCCATTCCCATACACCGGCCTCATACTCTCCGCCGACGAAGTGCATTCCCAGCATTTCGCCGTAGAAGAACAGACCGAATATGAATGCCCATATTCCTCCGAAGAAGAGGACGAGCGCGATGGCACGCCAGTCAGGGTGCTTGGTCTTCTTAAGTCCGTATGCTCCCAGGATGATGAAGGGGATGGCGTATCCCATATCTCCGACCATGAATCCGAAGAACAGCGGGAGGAAGATCGCGATAAGGAAGGTGGGGTCGATCTCCTGATATTTGGGGACGGACACCAGACTGGTCGCGTACTCGTATTCGCATACGATCCTTCCGTTGTTCTGCTTGACGGGAACATTCTGGAAACGAGGCTCCTGGGCTTCGGACTCCTCAAGATTCCTGCCACGAGTCTCTTCGAATTCCACATAGACGTCGTCCCCGAGCTTCTGCTCGAGGTTGGCCTTGACGGAATCCACTTTCTTGGTGGGTACCCATGCATCGATGATGTACGAGTACTCGCTCACTGCGATCCTAAGGGGAACACTACCCTTCTCTACCGCAATGGACAGCTCTTCGTCGCTTCCTTTCAGGAAGGACTTGTATCTCTCCTTCATCTCCTCGAGGGCCTTGTCGCAGAGTTCGATCTCGGCAGCTGCTGCCTCGATCTCGGCTGCGATCCTCTGGTACTCATCCGCGGCTGCCACCTTGGTGGTGTAGACGGGGATATGGAGTTCCACAAACCCGATCCCTGCGAGTGCGGCGTATGCCTGATCCCTGTTCTCCTTCTTCACGAAGACGACGGCCACGCCGCCGGTCTTCTTGTCGTAGGAAGAGAAGATCTCGGCATCGTCGATCTTGAGGGACGATGCGTCGCCGGTAACGGTACCGGCGAGAACGGCGATGCTCTTGTATCCGCTGTACTGATCAAGAGTGATGTCGTTCAGGTTCTTCAGAAGTTCTAAAATCTTTTGCTTAGAGTTTAATTCAGTGATTTTCTGGGTAAGATCATTCCTTGCGTCGACGGTCTTAAGGACCTCATCTTCGACGCCCTCGACGTCCCCGGCGTTGATGCGCGACTGCACATCCTCGACAGAGATGTCGGCGGTCGTGGTATGCTTGTTGATCCCAAGCTCCTTCTCGAGTGCCCTCACTTTGAGAAGCCTCTCAGATGCCTTCGAGGTCTTTTCAAGCGAGGTTCCGATAGAGAGCCCGTCGTCGCCGGTGGTATGATCGATGACATGGATAGCCTTCTCGCAGTAGAGGGCGTTTACGGCGTCCTCGAGGCGGGTCTTGGTACCCACAATCACAATCCTACTCATCGACTCAGGAAGAAGCATTTATTGCCCTCTCGAATTCATTCGTGAGGAAATCGTTGACTTCCTTGATCTTATCCCTAGCTGCCTCCTCGATTCCAGCGGCCTCGGTCTCGCCTTCGGCGATCTTCGCGGCTTTGCTTTCCTCGAGGCTGGCCTGCTCTGCTGCAATGGCGGCCTCGGCGTCGGCGCGAATCTTCGCGACCTCAGCCTGCTTCCTCTTTACAGCAGCACTGCGGGCCTGAGCAACGGCGTTTTTCTTCTCAGTCTCTGCGTTAGAGACTGCCTGATCAGCCTTCTGCTCAGCCTCCTTTATTTCCGAAAGTATGTCAGTTCGGCTCAAGTTTCACTCCCCGACCATTCGTAGTGGGCAGTAAACCCTTACGGTATATAATAGCCACCGTTTTTTATATTATAATAAGGGGAACAAATCGTTTGAAAATTGGCATTATAAAATGTTTTCACCGAATTTTTTCTCATTCGGACTTCTCATCGACGTGCCTGATCTTGAGGTCCGCCTCGGAGAGGATATCCTTAGAGAGGTCGTCCATGTATCCCTCGTCGTAGACGATCTCGGTGATACCGGAGTTGATGAGGATCTTGGCACATAGAGAGCAAGGGAAGGTGGTGGTGTAGATCTTGGCGCCCTTCACGCTGACACCGAAATAGGCCGCCTGGGTCACTGCGTTCTGTTCCGCATGGACACCCCTGCAGAGCTCATGGCGGGTGCCGGAGGGCACGTTCATGAGCACTCTGAGACATCCCTTCTCCTCGCAGTGGGATACACCGCGGGGAGCCCCGTTGTATCCGGTGGAAAGCACGTGATTGTCCTTCACGATGACCGCTCCGACCTTGCGTCTGAGACAGGTGGACCTGGTCGCTGCCAATTTAGCCATCTGCATGAAGTATTCGTCGGTCGTGGGTCTTTCCATGCGAAAAAGGATGGTATGAAGGTATTAGGTTCTTATCTTTCGAAATAATACATCCCCGCATGAAAAAGGAGAATCTCACCACGGTGATAGCACTGCTGATAGTGCTGATTCTCCTTGTTTCGGGGATCGTCCTGGTGAAGAACGCTTCGGGCGTGAGCCCCCCTTTCACGGTCATCGAATCGAACAGCATGCAGCATTCCGACGACAAGTCCCAGATAGGTGTTATCGACACCGGCGACATGATCATGGTGAAGAGTCTCGGAAAATCGAATGTCGTGACCTATGTGGAAGGTCACCAGTCCGGACACCAGGAATTCGGGGATTATGGGTCGGTTATAATCTACAAACGCGCCGTCGGCAAGCCCGTAATCCACCGTGCCATCCTGTGGATCGAATATGACAGCGGGACTTGGAAAGCCCCTTCGTTGGAAAACTTCAAAGACTCCAACGGGAACCCATTATGGGAATGTGCCAGTGGTGATTTTAACAACCTCTCCGGAGTCTTGTTCCTGACCCTGAACAACGGATACAGGAACATTACCGTCCCCGTCAATATAGACGATCTGCAGACCCATAGCGGATACGTTACCATGGGGGACAACAACGCCACCGTCGATCAAA
>CADAGG010000018.1 GCA_902787415.1 methanogenic archaeon | reverse complement strand
GCTGAAAAATGAGGGGATGCAGGCGAACTGCCTTCCCCTTAAGGGGTTTGAAGAGGGGCTTGCGCCCCTTTTGAAGGGTTTCAGTTCCTGGTGATGGTGTCGTAGACGGATCCGTCAGCGTTCCTGAGCTCGACAGTCAGAGGCATCTGGCCGGGCAGACTGTGGGTAGCGCAGGAGTTGCAGGGATCGTATGCCCTGAAGGCCATCTCGCACATGTTGAGGAGTCCGGGGGAGACCTCGAAGTTGTGGATGAGGGCCTTTGCGACCTTTGCGACGTCCATGCAGATAGGTCCGTTGTTGTTGGTGGTTCCGACAACAAGGTTGCATGCGGTGACGATTCCGTTCTCGTCGCAGGTGTAGTCGTGGGTAAGGGTTCCACGGGGTGCCTCGACGCATCCGACTCCGCGTCCTCCGGGGACGAGGTCGGTCTGCTTGATGTTGGCATCGGTGAGCTTGTCGGAGTTGGCATCCTCGCGGAGCTTCTCTGCTGCGTAGAGCAGCTCGATGAGCCTTGCCCAGTGGGTGGCGAGGGTGAACTGCACAGGCTTTCCGTCGGGGGACAGGGTGGACCTGAACTCCTGGAGTGCCTCGTTGGCGAGAGGAGTGGAGATCTCGTCGCAGACGTTGATCCTGGACAGAGGAGTTGCACGGTACAGACCGCTCTCGGGTCCGTCGACAAGTCCCTTGTATCCGGGGTTCCTCAGGTAGGGGAACTTCTCGTAGGACCAGGGCTCGATTGCCTCTCCGATGTGGTCGAGGTAGTCGAAGGCGTCGTAGAGGTCGACCTCCTTTCCGTCCTGGTTCAGCACGCGGACCTTACCGTCGTGGAACTCGAGCTGTTTCTTTCCGTTCTTCTCGTTGACGAGTCCCATCATGTAGGTCTCGTGGTAGTAGAGATCCTTGTTGGTGATGATGTCAACGTACTCCTTGTTTGCAAGGACGACGTCGTGGAACACCTTGAGGGAGGTCTGTGCGAAGTCGACGAGTCCGTCAGCGTAGCTGCGGATCTCTGCTGCCTCTTCGTTGCTGATTGCCTTGGAAACTCCTCCGGGAACTCCCATGACGGGGTGGGTTGCCTTTCCACCGATGATCTCCTGGATCCTCTGTGCGTTGGCACGGGCTTTGAGGACTGCTCCTCCGAGCTCGAGTCCGACAGCGGCGACGACTCCGAGAACGTTCCTCTGGGCTGCAGGTGCTGCGGGTCCGCAGACGAAGTCTCCAGCTGCGAGGGCGTAGAAGTGTGCGATGTGGGAGTGCACGAAGTGTGCCTGGTAGAAGGTATCCCTGATGTGGAATGCTGCCTCGGTGGGCTTTGCATTGTAACATCCGTCGATGGCCTTGGTGGATGCGAGGTGGTGTGCACCGGGGCAGACACCGCAAAGCCTTGCGGTGATCTGGTTGAGCTCGGTTACTCTCCTGCCGATGCAGAATCTCTCGAATCCCCTGACCTCGGGGACCTGCCAGTATGCGTTCTTAACGTCTCCCTTCTCGTCGAGGAAGATTTCGATCTTTCCGTGTCCCTCGAGACGGGTGATAGGGTCAACAGTCACGCGGTTGCCGGTGACTTTCTGTTTCTCGTCCCAAATAATTGGTCCTGCCATTTTTCTTCCTCCTTATGCCTTCTCTTCGACAACGGTCCTCTGGATGAGGGACTTTCCGACGGTGTATGCGTAGAAGTATCCCAGGGGATCCTTGATTGTCTTCATGATTTCGATGATCTGCTGTTCGTCGCAAGTGGGGTCGTCGTCCAGTACGGGGAACAGGGATGCGATTGCGGTAAGTGCGGATGCACCGTGCTCCTGAACGAGCTGGGTGGGTCCGTAGCATCCACGGCAGGGCTGGCCGGCCTTGGTGCACCTTGCGTTGCATCCTCCGACGGTTGCGGGTCCGAGGCAAAGGATTCCCTGGTCCATGAGGCACTTCTCGGGGTCGACGTTGACCTGGTAAGGCTCGTAGATCTTGGTGATCCTTGCGTACTCCTTCTTCCTGGGGCACTCGTCACAGAGACATTTCTCGGTGACTCCGATCTCGGCTCCCTTCGGGGGCAGGGCGACGCCGTTGTAGACGAAGTCGACAACTGCCTTCAGAAGGTGGGAGATGGACTCCTGCTGGGGAGGGCATCCGGGGATGTAGTAGTCCACATCGATGACCTGGTCGAGGGCCTTGACGGTGTCGTAGACGACAGGGAGGGTAAGGGTTCCCTCGGGCACCTGGATCTCGGTCTGGGGGACGACGGGCTTGTCAGCGTGGTAGTCCTTCTGGAAGTTGGCGGAGGTGGGGGTCTTGGTGTAGACGTAGTCGAGGATCTCGGAAGCTCCTCCGGGGACCAGGTTGGCCAGGGAGGGGGTTCCTCCGAACATGGCGCAGGTTCCGTAGGCGACGACGAGGACAGACTTCTTCCTGAGGAGTTTTGCCATGTGCTCGTTCTCGGAGTTCCTGATTGCACCGTTGATGAGGGAGACAGTGATTGCTCCGTCGTCGAGTGCCTCGATGTCCTTCTCCTTTCCATCCACTGCGACAGGCCACATGACGATGTCTGCGAACTGTGCGATGGTCAGAACCCTCTCGTTGGTGTCGAGGATGGAGACGTCGCATCCACCGCAGGCTGCGGTCCAGTAGATGGCGATCTTGATCTTACCGCCGGCGGGTGCAGGAGGGAGGAGCTCTCCCAGGTCTGCTGCGGGGTAGGGGTTGAAGCCGGTCTTGGTGGTGGGCTGTCCAGCGTTGGCGACTGCTGCCTTTGCGGGTGCAGGTGCTGCGGCTGCTGCCTTGGGGGCCTCCTCGGCTTTGGCGGGCTCTGCGGCCTGTGCCTTGTTCTTTTTCTTGAATCTGTCGAAGAATCCCATTTTCACTCCTCCTTGATTGCGACTGCGTTGGTGAGCATGTCCTTCTGCTTCTTGGACTTAATGGGGGTAGGTCCGAGAGCCTTGATGGTGTCGACGAAGTCGACAACGGTCTTCTGGAATTTCTCTCCCTCGGAAGCGGAGACCCACTGAAGCAGGAGCCTCTTGGGGTCGAATCCGTACTGCTCGAGGACGAGCCTGATCAGTGCGATCCTCCTCCTGGCCCTGTAGTTACCGCCGATGTAGTGGCAGTCTGCAGGGTGGCATCCGAGAACCATCACACCGTCTGCTCCTTTGGAAAGGGCCCTGAGGATGAACTCGGGGTCGATCCTTGCGGAGCACATGGTCCTGATGATACGGAAGTTGGGGGGCATCTGACGCCTTCCGACTCCTGCGTTGTCAGCACCGGCGTAGGAACACCAGTTGCAGCAGAAGGTCACGATGAGGGGTTCAAAGTTGTCTGCCATTTGTATCACTCCTTCTCCATTACGGGGTCAAGCAGAGCATCGATCTCTGCGATGATCTGTGCGTTCCTGAATCCGCGCTGCTCCATTGCTCCTGAGGGGCATGCTGCTACACAGCATCCGCATCCCTTGCAGAGACCTGCGTTGACGGAAGACACGGGGTTTCCGTCGGGGCCGATGACGATGGAGATAGCGTTGTACTCACAGCATCCGACACAGGTTCCGCAACCGTTACAGTTGTTGGGGTTGGAGACAGATGCGGTGATACCCTCGGACACGAGGTGGTCCTTGGTGATGATGGTGAGCATCCTGGAGGCTGCTCCGGATCCCTGGGCGATGCACTCGTCCATGAACTTGGGCCAGTGTGCGGCTCCTGCAACGAAGACTCCCTCGGTTGCGAAGTCGACGGGCCTGAGCTTCTGGTGGGCCTCAAAGTAGAATCCGTCCTTGGAGATGGGGACCTTGACCATAACGGCGAGCTTCTCCTTCTCCTCCCTCATGGGTGCGATACCGACTGCGAGAGCAAGGGTGTCCACGGGGATCTTGACCTTCTCTCCGAGGGTGGTGTCGTATGCCTCGACGAAGTTGCCGTCGTATGCGGGCAGCTCGTTGTCGTTACAGCGCCTGAGGAACCTGACTCCGAGAGAGGATGCCTCGTAGTACATGTCCTCGCGGAATCCGTAGGTCCTGATGTCCTTGTGGATGATGGTGACGTTGGCGGTGGGGTCCTTCTTCTTGATTGCGATCGCGTTGCGGATGGATGCAGCGCAGCAAACACGGGAGCAGTAGCCGACCTTCTCGTTCCTGGAACCGACGCACTGGATGAAGACGACGTTCTTGCCCTGGAACTTGCCAGCGTTGATCTCCTTCTCGAGCTCTACGTAGGTCTTGACCTTTGCGTCAGATCCGTAGTTGTACTCGACGGGTTTGTACTGGGCTGCTCCGACTGCGAACTCGACTGCACCGACGGGGGTCTCGGTTCCGTCCTCGAGGACGACGCGGAAGTTACCGACGTATCCGGGGATCTCCTTGACCTTTGCGTTGAGGTGCACGGTGATGTAGGGGCAGTTCTCGATCTTCTTGATGGTCTCAGCAAGGAACTCGGAAACGAGCTTTCCGTCCTCTGCGTGGGTGAAGTTGGTGGCGAATCCTCCGAGGTGGTCCTCGCGCTCGAAGATGTGAACAGGGATCTTCTGGGCGGCGATGTCCAGAGCGGTGGTCATACCGGTGATACCTCCACCGATGACGGCTGCGGCCTGGGTGACGGGGATCTCAGCTCCCTCGAGAGGCTCGAGGAGGCATGCCTTTGCGATGGCCATCCTGAGGAGGTCCTTTGCCTTCTCGGTTGCTGCCTCGGGGCTGTGCATGTGGATCCAGGAGCACTGGTCACGGATGTTGGCCATGTTGTAGAGGTACATGTTGAGTCCACCGTTCCTGCATGCTTCCCTGAAGAGGGGCTCGTGGGTCCTGGGGGTGCAGGATGCGACGACGACCCTGTTGAGGTCGTAGTCAGTGATGAACTGGGAGATCTCGTTGAGGGTGTCCTGTGCGCACGCGTATTTGGTCTCTTTAGAGACAACAACGTGAGGCAGGGACTCTGCGTACTTGGCGACCTCGGGTACGTTCACGACGGAACCGATGTTGATACCGCAGTGGCAGACCCAAACACCGATCCTGGGCTCCTTTCCGGAGACGTCCTTCTCAGCGGGGTACTGCTTAGGCTTGCAGGGCTCCCAGCTGGGGTCGTTGACGATGTTGGCACCGGCCTTGGCGGCTGCACCGGAAGCCTCTGCGACGGAGGTGGGGATGTCCTTGGGTGCTGCGAATGCACCGGTGACGTAGATTCCGGGCCTGGTGGTCTCGAGGGGGTTGAAGACGGTGGTCTTTGCGAATCCGTACTGATTGAGCTCGATTCCGAGAACCTTTGCGAACTCCTCTGCTCCCTCGGGGGCCTCGAGTCCGATGGACAGGACGACCATGTCGAAGGTCTTGGAGACACCGTTGTTGTCCTTGTCGGTGTAGTTGACGATGACCTGTTTGGTAACGGGGTCTTCCTCGAGGTTGGAGACACGTGCACCGCGGTGCATGTGGATGCCGTACTCGGTCTCTCCGCGGATGATGTAGGCCTCGAACTCCTTTCCGTAGGACCTGATGTCCATGAAGAAGATGTCCTCGTCGACGTCTCCGTGCTCCTTAGTAATCATTGCCTGCTTGGTTGCGTACATACAGCAGACAGAGGAGCAGTACTGCCTCCATTTCTTCTTGTGAGACCTGGAACCGCAGCACTGAATCCATGCGACGGACTTGGGTCCCTTGGTGGCCTCGTTGTGCTTGTCGGGTACTCCCCACTTGTCCTTGACAATGGTGGAAGGTACGGGGATGTGACCGTCGAAGGGTCCTGCTGCACCCTCGAGCCTCTCGTACTCGATGGCAGTGACGACGTTGGCGATCCTTCCGTATCCGTACTCGGTTGCGGCCTTTGCGTCCCAGACGCTGAATCCGCAGGCGGCGATGACGGATCCGACCTCGATGGTCTCGGTCTTGTCAGCGTCATCGTAGTGGATGGCATTCTTTCCGCAGGTCTTTGCGCAGACACCGCACTTGCCATCGAGGATCATCTTACACTGGGTAGGGTCGATCAGGGCTTTCCTGGGGACAGCCTGAGCGTGGGGGATGTAGATAGCCCTCCTGGTGGTCAGTCCGTAGTTGAACTGATCGGGGATGCCCCTGGTGGGACATTTTGCGACACAGTCACCGCAAGCGGTACAGGACTCCTCGTCGACGTACCTGGCTTTCTTCTTCAGGGTGACGGTGAAGTTTCCGGCCTCTCCCTCGATCTTCTCGACCTCGGTGTAGGTCATGAGAGTGATGTTGGGGTGTCCAGCTGCATCCGCCATCTTAGGCGACAGGATACATGCGGAACAGTCGTTGGTCGGGAAGGTCTTGTCGAGCATACACATCGTTCCACCGATCGTGGGCAGCCTGTCCACGAGGTAGACATGGATGTTTCTGTCTGCAAGGTCCAGGGATGCCTGAATACCGGCAATTCCTCCGCCAATCACTAGTGCAGATTTGGTTGTCATTTTATGCCTCCGTTCCCAATTGTTGGTTGGAATGATTAATAAGAAGGCGGGCTTTATTAAAACCCTTATCACAATACCTTTAAATACGATAAACAGGTTTAAAAGCACCTTTTCCTACGAGTCGAAATTCTTCTCGAACAATATTTAGGGTCGTCAAAATTTTTAATGGCCAGCATCCGAAAACCGGTACGGAAAACGGGTTTTTACGAAAGGTTAATTCAACCATTTTTTGAGTAGGAAAATTGACATACGAATTATCAAATTCGTATACGATTTAGGTTTTTCCTAAATTTTTCGGCGGGAGTCGAAACGATAATAAACTTTATAACCCATCAGCATCACGATATGAGTACCACCCTGTTGCTGGCACTATTGGTTTGGATGGTTGTTATTGCAACCATCGCGATCGAGCTCTACATCCACCGCTACAGGCTCTTCCTGCGCCCCTCGTCAGGGAAAATCCAGCACTTTTTGCACCCTCTCCCCTACCCGGAGGAGGGTGAGGACTCGGCCTTCTGCGACCTCTGCCACGGCAAACTCGGGACCTCCGAAATAGCCGTCTGCGCCTGCGGAAGGAAGTTCCATCCCGACTGCATAAGGGAGGCGGAATGCCCCGGCTGCGGGAACGATCTGCGCCACATGTCGGTACGCAAACCCTCGGTGTTCATGTGCCCCCAATGCCTGGTCCCGGCCCCCGGCGGACTGTGTCCCGAATGCGGTTCGACATACCCCCGCAGGGACGGCACCTTCAGGTGCGCCGAGTGCGGGTCGAACGTCCTCCCGTCCGAGCTCGTCTGCCGCAGATGCGGATGCAGGTACGTGGCGAGGAGAACCAACGGTTATAAGCCCCGGTAACGTTGGAGGCTGCAAGATGACAGTCAAATCGAAGCGCGGAAGGAGGAGGTACCTGGTCTTCACGGTGCCCGGATCCGCCTCCCGCGAGAGCATGATCCGCGCCATCCCCGGCGGCAAGAGGTTCAACGTCATCCAGTGCGCCGAGGGTATGGCCATCGTGCGCTGCGCCCCCGACGAGATCGAGGAGTGCACCGGGGCCGTGAGGGCCGCCGAGCCCTCCGCCGAACTGGTCACCGTCTCCGGCACCCTGAAGACCCTCAGGGACCGCTATCCCGTCCTCAGGAGGAACGCCCCTCCGAAGCCCTCCCGCGCCCCCAAACCCAAGGCATGAGCGTTCCTTCCCTACAATAATTAAATAGGGCTACGCAAGTTCTCCCCTCGAGGAATCTAAATGCAACCAGGACAAATGGCATATGATCGGGGAATCACCGTTTTCTCCCCCGACGGAAGGCTGTTTCAGGTGGAATACGCCCGCGAGGCCGTCAAGAAAGGTACGACGACCATCGGTATCAAGTTCAAAGACGGCGTAATTCTCATCGTCGATAAGAGGGTCTCCAGCAAACTCGTGGAGAAATCTATCGAAAAAATCTACGACATCGACGAGTACATCGGATGCGCCAGCTCCGGACTCGTGGCAGATGCCAGGATCCTCGTGGACGACGCCAGGAAAGAGGCTCAGATCCACAAGGTCAACTACGGCGAGAACATCGGCGTGGAAATGCTCACCAAGAAGGTCTGCGATTACGAGCAGAACTTCACCCAGTACGGCGGTGCCCGTCCCTTCGGAACCTCCCTGCTGGTCGCGGGAACCGACGACGTCGGGATCCACCTCTTCGAGACCGACCCCTCGGGCGCCCTCGTCGCATACAAAGCGACCTGCATCGGCTCCGGCCGCCCCGTGGTCATGGACATCCTCGAGAAGGAGTACAAGGACGACATGACCTACGATGCCGCCCTCAAGCTCGGACTCAAGGCCCTCTCCACCGCCATCGACGAGAAGCTCAAGGCGGACTCTATTGAGGTCGGAGTGGTCCGCACCGACGCGAAATTCAGAAGGCTCACAGAGGATGAGATGGCCAAGGCCCTCGCCAAGACCGCCGACAAGCCCAAGGCATCCTCCAAGAAGACCGAGAAGGCCTGAAGGCTGGTAGCTTGGTCGAGCTCGACGATGCGATAATCGCCAGATTGGAGAGCCACGGCGAGAGGTTCGAGATCCTCCTCGATCCCGTCGCCATGGACGAGATCAAGAAAGGCAAGGAGATCGATCTCAGCGAATATCTGGCAGTGGAGGATGTGTTCAAGGATGCCCACAAGGGCACCCGCCCCGAGAAGTCGAAGATCAACGAGGTCTTCGGCACCGAGGACATCATAGCCATCGCCAAGCACATCATCGAGAAGGGCGAGGTCCAGATGACCACCGAGCAGCGCAAGGAGCTGGTCGATGCGAAGAAGAAGCAGATCATCGCCTACATCGCGGCCAACGCCATCAACCCCCAGACCAAGCTGCCCCACCCCCCGCTCCGTATCGAGCTGGCTCTCGAGGAGGGCAAGTTCCACGCGGACATCTCCCGCCCCTTCGACAAACAGGTCGAGGACGCGATGAAGGTGCTCCGCCCCCTGCTGCCCATCCGTTTCGAGAAGAGCCGCATCGCCATCAAGCTCCACGGCGACGACTACGGAAGGTGCTACGACGACCTCATCAAGTACGGTATGGTCGAGAGGGAGGAGTGGGCCGCGGACGGTTCGTGGATCGGGCTCATGGAGGTCCCCGCGGGACTCCTGCCCGAACTCCAGGAGAAGCTCAGACAGAAGACCAAGGGGACCGCCTCGGTCAAGCTGCTGAGCGCATGATTACATTCAAGAGTGATAAAATGGAAAAAAGAAGCGCCAGAAGGACACGTGAGATCGTGATCCCCGGAGACGTGCTCGGCAACGCTGACGAGTACAAGGCCGGAGAGAACGCTTACGAGCTGGACGGCAAGATCCGCGCCAACGTTATAGGAACCAAGACCTATACCAACGACGCGGTAGGAGTTACCGTGATGGGCGGATTCTACATGCCCGTCACCGGCGATACAGTCATAGGAATAATCAACGACGTTGGCCCCTCCAACTGGATGCTGGACATCAACGCCCCCTACCCCGCGCCCCTGCACGTCAGCGAGGTGCCCTGGAAGGTGGAGTTCGGTGACACCTCCAGGTTCCTTACCGTGGGCGACGTCGTCCTGCTGAAGATCCTCATGGTCGACGAGAGCAAGAAGATCCAGGTCACCATGAAGGATTCCGGCCTCAGGAAGATCGAGGGCGGACAGCTGGTGGAGATCTCGTATTCCAAGATCTCCAGGGTCATCGGCAAGAGCGGATCCATGATCCAGATGCTGAAGAACATGACCGACTGCCGCATCTTCGTCGGCCAGAACGGAAGGATCTGGATCGACGGAGACGGAGAGAACGTGGATGTCGCCGCAGAGGCGATCAGAATTATCGAGAGAGAGTCCCGGTCCGCCAACCTCACGGACAGGGTTAGGGAGTTCATCGAGAAAAGACTCCCGCAGTCCGAAGAGGACGAAGAGGAGGATTCCGAATGAGCGGACATACAGACATGGTATTGGTAAACGAGGACGGCATCAGGATCGATGGCCGTAGGATTGACGAGAAAAGGCCCATCAAGATCGAGGCGGGCGTCCTGAAGAACGCGGACGGCTCCTGCTACCTCGAGATCGGCAAGAACAAGGTCCTGTGCGCCGTCTACGGCCCCAGGGAGTGCAAGCCCAGGCACCTGCAGGACCCCACCAAGGCCGTCGTCCAGGTCAAGTACAACATGGAGGCATACTCCGTCACCGACAGGAAGAGGCCCGGAACCGACAGGAGGTCCGTCGAGATCTCCAAGCTCATCGCCGAGGCCCTCGAGAACGTCGTCCAGACCGAGCTCTACCCCCGCGCATCCATCGATGTGTACATCGAGATCCTCCAGGCCAACGCCGGAACCAGGTGCGCCGGACTCACCGCCGCATCCGTGGCACTCGCCGACGCCGGAATCCCCATGAGGGACCTGGTGCCCGCCATCGCCTGCGGAAAGGCCGACGGCAACGTCCTCCTCGACCTCAACAAGGAAGAGGACAACTACGGACAGGCCGATGTGCCCCTCGCCATCGTCCCCTCCACCGACGAGATCGTCCTCCTCCAGATGGACGGCAACATGACCAGGGCCGAGCTCGACCACGGACTCGACATGGCCTTCGCCGCCGCCCACGAGGTGTACGAGGTCCAGAGGGACGCGCTGAAGAGGCGCTACACCGAGATGTCCAAGAAGGAGGGTGATTCCGATGAGTAACTACGTAACTTCGCAGATCAAGAGAGACCACCTCATGAACCTCCTCGCGGAGGGCAGGAGGGAGGACGGCAGGCAGCTCGACGAGGTCAGGAAGATCACCGTCGAGACCGGCATCATCGAATCCGCCGAGGGTTCCGCCAAGGTCAGCCTCGGCAACACCACCGTCATGGCGGGAATCAAGATCATCCCCGGAGCACCCTACATGGACGCACCCGGAGACGGAGTCATCACCACCGGTGCGGAGCTCATCCCCCTGGCGCACTCCACCTTCGAACCCGGACCCCCCAGCGAGGACGCCATCGAGCTGGCCCGTGTGGTCGACCGCGGTATCCGCGAGTCCGGAATGATCGATGTCAAGAAACTCTGCATCAAAGAGGGAGAGGAGATCTGGATGGTCTTCATCGACATCTACGCCCTCGACTACGACGGCAACCTCTTCGACGCCTGCAACCTCGCAGCTGTATGCGCCCTCAGGTCCGCCAAGGTCCCGTGGAAGCAGTACGGAAAGGGCGAGGAGGACCTCCCCATGCCCGTTACCTGCCTCCCCATCTCTGTCACAGAGTGCAAAATAGGTAATGATTTAATAGTAGACCCTAATTTCGACGAAGAAGCGATAGCTGCAGCCCGTCTGACGGTTACAACCGACGACGATGGCAACTTCAGGGCCATGCAGAAGGGCGGCAGGGGATCCATTACCCGCAGCGACCTGTCCCTGTGTCTTGACAGGGCCGTCGAAATCGGTAAACAGATCAGAAAAATCATTGGGTGATTAAAAATGTCAAAGAGAACTGAGAAAGCAGGAACAGCAGGCAGGTTCGGAGCAAGGTACGGAGTCGTTGTCCGCAACAGGGTCAAGGCAATCGAGGCCCACGAGAAGGCCAAACACGAGTGCCCCAACTGCCACCACATGAACGTCAAGAGGGTCTCTGCCGGAATCTGGCAGTGCAGCCGCTGCGGCAACAAGTTCGCAGCCGGTGCATACAGCCCCAAGATCAAGAGGGCAGAGGACATGTCCACTGCCTCCGTTGAGCAGTAAGCTTACCGGTGATCCCGATGTCCGATTACAGATGCGCCAACTGCGGCGAGCCCATCAAGAACGAATACGGCGACAGGGCACACCAGTGCGACAAATGCGGGTCCTGGATCTTCATCAAGGAAAGACCCAACGAGAAGAAGACCCTCAAGTCGGACTGATATGCCTTCAGCCGTCCTCACCATCGCAGAGAGCGGTGCGGCCAACACGGTCTCGTCACTGAGCCCGGAGGCCCGCCGCGACCTCATGCGTACCCACGCGGAGATACGCATGGAGGGCGATGAAGCGGTCATGACCATAGAAGCGTCGGATACCTCAGCTATGAGGGCCGCGCTCAATTCTTTCCTGGAATGCGTCATGATCACAGAGGACATCGATAAGATTACGAAGGGAACACTATGAACGGAATGAGCCCCCAGCTTCAGAACCAGATTACCCAATACCAGCAGGTCCAGCAGCAGCTCCAGGCCACCGCCACCCAGAAGGTCCAGATGCAGTCCCAGCAGAAGGAGATGCAGAGGAGCCTGGAAGAGCTGAACAAGTCCACCGGCGATGTTTACAAGACCGCCGGAGCCCTTCTCATCAAGGTGGACGACAAGGAGGCCGTCAAGGCCGACCTCGAGGAGAGCCTCGAGACCCTGGAGATCAGGATCAAGAGCCTCGAGAGGCAGGAGCAGAGCCTCCGCGAGAGGTTCGAGGTCCTCCAGGACTCCATCAACAGGGCCATGGGCAACGCCCCCGCCCGCCCCGCCGACGACGAGGAGTGAACCCGCTTATCTTCACAGGGGCCTCCGGGCCCCTTACCTTTTCATAATATTCCTATAAGGGAGACTCCATTGCCCTCCCATGACCGATGCCCTGATACTGAACGACGTCCGCAAGAGCTACGGCGAACGCGAGGCCGTCAAAGGCATCTCCTTCTCCGTCA